>JBEIFG010000073.1:0-8129 GCA_040382555.1 Chlamydiales bacterium
CCTTGGATCGTTAAAAACTTAAACCCTGCTTTAGGTTCTGCGCCAAGTGCCGTCTTGATATCATTGGTCTCCGACAGATCAACATTGCCTTTAAGTTGCAAAGTCATCTTGTCGTCCTTAATTAAAATATTAAAAGCCATGAAGTACTCCTAATCGATAAGCCCTTTGTCTTTAAGGGCTTCCTTATATTTTTCCATAGTAACCATACCATCCTTTGAACCGGTTTGCATCATGTTACCAATCTGCGCAATTTTATTTTCTCTAATCAAGTTAGCAATGGCGGGTGTGTTCATGAGGATCTCAAACGCACCGATTCGTCCACCCCCCTTCTTTTTTAAAAGTTGTTGCGTCATGACCATTCTTAATGACATCGATAACTGTGAGCGTGTTTTGTTCTGTTCCTCCGCCGGGAACACGTCAATGACACGGTTAATGGTTTCAGGCGCGCCGTTGGTATGCAAAGTCCCAAAGACTAGGTGGCCTGTCTCGGCGGCCGTGAGCGCCATAGAGACGGTCTCATAATCACGCAGCTCGCCCATTAAAATGATATCGGGATCCTGACGTAAAGCCCCTTTAAGGGCAGATGCAAATGAGCGGGTATCTTTACCGACCTCACGCTGGGCAATGACTGACTTGATCGGGAGTTGCACATACTCAATAGGGTCTTCTACGGTAATGATATGCTCCGAACGCGTCTTATTAATTTTATCGATCATGGCAGCTAAGGAGGTTGATTTACCAGAGCCGGTAGCGCCTGTGACCAATACTAATCCATCGGTCAAATTGAGCACGTCGTGCGCGGCTTGGGGCAAGCCTAACATCTCAATACTGGGGATCTCGGTCACGATGACCCTCAAAACAAGCGCCGAACCTTTCATCGTCTGCAGACCTGAGGCTCTGAAGCGCTGCTCGCCAATCACAAAAGCGAAGTCAATGTCTCCGGTGTCAATAAATCTTTCATACCAATCCTCAGGCAGCTCGCGTTTGAAAAGATCCTGCAGATCTTCCTCGGTAATGAGCATATTCTCAAAGTGTTGAAGTGAGCCGTGAACTCTCGCGGTGACATTCTTTCCGGCATGGAGATGAAAGTCCGAGATGCGATGCTGTGTTAAGAGCTCAGGTAAAAAAGTGTAAATAGGATTCGTCATAACTTAATAATAGTATAAAAACATCTAGCCCACCATATCGCCTTGACTAAAGATAGGTAAATATAAAGCAACCACCATCGCACCAATCAATGCACCCACAAACACAATCATGAGAGGCTCGATCATGGAGGTCAGTCCCTCGACAGTCGCTTCAAATTCTTCCTGATAGTAACGTGCGATGGAAGAAAGCATCTCATCCATATTACCGGTCTTTTCCCCCACCTTAATGAGCTGGGACAACTCAAGAGGAAAGATGGGCTCTTCAGCAAAAAGACTAGACAATTCCGCTCCACTCACCACGCGCTCAGAAATGCGTCCCATCGCTTCGACAAAGACGGTGTTAGGCGTAATACGGGATGAGACACGCAAAATTTCCTCAACGCCAATCCCTGCTGCAAAGAGGTTAGCCATAAGGAGTGACAATCGCGCGATGGTTGATTTGATAATAATATTTCCCATGATGGGCAGTTTTAAAAATATCACGTTGATTGCTTTTTTATAGCCATAGACACGTTTAAAAAGTTGGTTGTGAATGACCTTAATCGTCACCACCACCGCGATCACGGATAAAACGTTCCAGCCGTTTAGAATCCAATCACTCGCATCCACAATGACTTGGGTGGGACCGGGTAATTTTTTACCCATGCCTTTATACATCTCGGTGAAAGTAGGTACGACCTTAGTGAGCATGCCGTAGGTAATTAAGAGTGTAACTATCACGAGCGTCATAGGGTAAAAGAGTGCACTTTTGATCCCCTTACGGATTGTCTGCATCCGCTCCTGGCCCTCCACGATACGATCTAAGAAGCTGTCTAACTTACCGCTAATTTCTCCCGCCTCGATCATGTTACAAAAAACTTCATCAAAGTATTTGGGTTGCCGCCTCACTGAAATAGAGAGTGAGTTACCCATATTGATGCTAGCGACAATGTCATCAATCGCATACTTGAACACCTTATTTTGTGTTTGCGATGAAACAAGGGTCAGTGCATCTAAAATGGTGAGACCGCTTCGCACCATGGTGGAAACTTTTTTAGTAAAAAGAACGATTTCCTCATCCGTGACTTTACCAAAAGGCCCCCATACAAAGGGCTTGCCTTGATCCTTAATCGCCTTGGCAGTGACCTCAGCCACCTTGATATCGCGGTACTTACGCCCCTTTAAATCCAAGAGAGCGTCATTTCGATTGAGCGCTGCGACGGCCCCTTTCACGCGTCTATTGTTTTTATCCTTAGCCTTGTAGGTGAACTGCTTCAAGATCAGGCTTTATTTTTACGTATCTGAACTTAGGGTGGCTTGAAATTCTTCAATTGAGAGAATGCCTTTTGCCACAAAGTCTCTGCCAATTTCTGTCATGGTTCTAAAACCATCTTTTCTTGCAGCGGCAAGAAGTGCGGGGGCTTGTTCGTTATTCAGAATAGCCTCTTCCACTGCGGGTGTGATTTTAAGTACCTCGTAGATCCCTTGCCTACCTTTGATACCCTTGCCCTCACAGACCTTGCAGCCTTTACCTATTTTAGGTTTCACATTAAAAATGTCGTCACCCTTGAAGCCCATCTTGGTCAAGATCTCAGGCGTGACCCTTGTATCAAAGTCCGAACACGCCGGACAATTTTTGCGGGCAAGCCTTTGCGCGACCACAAGTGACAGGGCCGATGAGATCATGAAATTAGGCACCCCCATATTTAATATACGCGTGATCGTGGCAATCGCATCGTTCGTGTGAAGGGTTGAGAGTAAGAGGTGGCCTGTCAGTGCAGCTTTAATCGCAATATCAATGGTTTCAGCATCGCGGATTTCACCGACTAAAATCACCTCAGGATCTTGGCGAAGAAATGCGCGTAAGATCGAACTAAAAGAGAGACCTATCTTCTCATTGGCCTGAACTTGCCCTGCGCCCTCTAGATAATATTCCACCGGATCTTCCGCAGTAAGGATATTAATATCGGGTCGATTGATATATTGAAGCGCACCATAAAGGGTCGTTGTCTTGCCCGATCCCGTAGGTCCGGTGACCAACACCATGCCTTGCGGTGCCGTAATCGCGTCAATCACTTTTGTGTAATCGTCCGGGTCGAAACCGATCTTGTCTAGGGAGAGTGCCGGATCACCCGCCAGGATACGCATCACGATGCGCTCACCGTTCTTTGTGGGCATCACATTAAAACGAAAATCTACTTCGTTGCCGTCATTGTCTTTGATGGTTATGGCACCGTCTTGTGGCAGACGTTTTTCAGAAATATCGCAATCGGCTAAAATCTTAAAACGGGTGGTGACGGCTGAGTAGAACTTAAATAAGTAGGCACTGTAAATTTCCTGCGCCTCCATTGCCCCATCCTTACGCATTCTAATGTTGGCAAAGTCTCTGAAGCTTTCAATATGGATGTCAGACACTTTAGTTTGCACTGCGTGAATCAGAATCTGCTGACAAAAATCCATCACAAGATCTGGATCGTTAATATTCCATTTTTCTTTAAGCGATTTAATGGTCGGCTCTTTTTTAGCGACGGTAGGCTTAACCTCTTTTTTTTCATTTTTTTCTTTTTCTTGTGTCTTCAAAACCTTATCAAGAGCTGCGGCAGCTTCTGCAGTTACTTCCTGGGGCGCTGTCACTGTATTGAGGGCTTTTTCAGCCTCTATATCTATCTCCTCCTCTACTGGAGCGGGGGGCAATTCAATCTTTTCAACTTTTGCTGTTGCAATCGGTTTTGGTGAGTCGCCAAATGAACTCCCACTCACAGCAACGCCCCCTCTTAACTTATCTTGCGCGCTCATGACTCGATTAGTAGATAAAAGTTTATCGAGATGGGTTAAAGAGGTGAGCTCAAATAAAATATCGATTTTTGCATGTGTCTTTAATTCATCCTTAAGCAAAGTAGATCTTGGATCAATAATCAGTACTTTTAAAAACCCATCTTCTATCGCATAAGCTAACAAGCTATGCTCTAAAGTAAATTGAATGGGGAGCAAAATCACTGCAGCTTCATCAACAGCAACTTCCTCTGGGAAGATGCGAGGAAGGCTTACGGCTTTAGCAAATAAAGTTGTGAGTTGCAATTCATCGACTAAACGATCTTTAATCAATGTGTTTAATTTTTGCGACCAGTCAAGATTTTGATAACGCTCATTATTTAATACAACGGGGTCAATTTTACCTGCATTGATAATAGCGCTAACAGCGCGTTCACTTGTTTGTAGGCTATAGAAGGACATATCTATATTACTTCACAGGAGAGTTAGAAGGGGGGGTCGCGGGAGCACCAGGAGCGCTAGCGGGTAAAGATTCTCCCGTATTGACCGGGAAAGTGACAGCAGGGATTAACATAACCTCATCAAATTTACTGGCTAAATAAACACCATATTGATTAATGTTCACAATAAAAAAATCTGGTGGGCCCAACATTTCGCCCTCATAGACGGTTGCTGAAGTAGCCATTAACACTTGCTTATTAAATGCTAAGGAAGAGTCTTTCAGGGCTAATAAGCCTGCTTGGGATAAACCGAGGCTTGCTGAGTTTGCAGTGTCTTGCATTGTCTCAACTTTATGCTTCAGACGTTTATGAATGACATCACAATTAAGAGAAAACTGATTGGTCCTACTCTTTAAGAAATAACAGGTAGCAGTCGCTAAATCTAAATTATTAAAGGGGCCGTATTCAACCTCATACGTTAGCTTGTCTTCAATACTTCTTTTCTTATTTTTCACATCGCGATCAGCAAATGCTCGGGGGCTGGATTTGTTTGCTGCAATGATTGCCCTTCGATTGAGATGCATATTGAAGGTTGCAATAAAATCTCTACTCGTTTGCTGTGCTAATGTTTTTTCAAAAAAAGTACCTAAAGAAATATAGTAGGCGTTGTAAGAAGCGGCATTTTTTTCTGATGTATTAACTTCTATCGCATCACTAAAGGGCTTGCTTTCATTTTCATAAATACCAAGCACCCTATAATACCTAAAATCATCGAGCGCTCTAAAGTCATCCATCCGTCCATTTTTGCTCTTAATACGATCTAGACTAGAACCGTATTGTGGTGGCTTCAATATCCCTCTTGAAAAAGGGTCCTGCAATGTATCAACTGAGTCTTTTTTTTGTTCAGCAAAAATATCCATGCTGAATAAGGAAAGACTAGAAAACATGATAAATATATAAATGTTAATACGCATAAATTTTTTTTATAGTTCATTTAAGTCTGTAGGGAATTTCTATCATCACTCTTAGCTCTAGAACTTTTTTGTCTGTCTGTCTTACAATATCTTCATAGGGAATATTAACAGATGGCAATATTCTTGTTAAAGCATTTCTTGCCTTTAGATAATTTAAGTACCCCCCTCTTAGTGTGAACTCATAAGTCATAAAATTGACCCCACTTGGTGGCGCAGGAGGAGCAGGCAGGGGCGGTGGATTCTTGACGGGAGATGGAGTCGCAGCAGCGGTCGCAGAAGCTTTATTAGCATTAGCTGAAGCTCCAGCTGGAGTTGGAGCTGTTGCCACTGTGGTTAAATTGCTGCTCTCTTCCTGCGGGAAAGTATATACAGGTGGATCCACATCTAAAGTTTTATTGTACCGCTCCGTTTTTTGGATGCTCTGCTTAATAATCACTACATTACTTAATTCAAAAAGCCGTGTGATATCGTCACTATAATTCTGCACTTCTAATAGATTCGGAACTTGGGAAATCTTTGCAGCTACTTCTTTTAAAAGAGCCGCTTCAGAATGTTGTGCTGCTTTTTTTATGGGGTCTACAGGATTTAAATCGAGATCCTTCATGGTATCTAAAGTGATTTTTTGATTCGCTTTATTAAATTTTAATTCCTCTGCTAATCTTTCTTTTTCGTTAGACTTTAATTTTTCTTGAGTCATATCCTGAGTGCTTTTAATACTAAGCATTGTATCTGTATAAACCTTATGGTCCTTGATGTTTTGACTTAACTGAGCAATCCCTTTAATAGATAAAAATAAAATCAAGCTCACAAATATAAGTAATTGAACGCCCCATAGATAAAGTTTATACCCCCCTGTAAGGTTTCTGTAGAGAATTGAATTAAATGCACTGCTACTTGCATAAGATAGTTTATGTTTATTTTTTTTAGTGCGGGATACAATCCTTTTACTCATCGTGGGAGGTGCTTCCGGAATTTTTGTTTCTTCCGCCTCCATCCCTAAAGACTCAGTGACCAACTTACTCACTTCCTTGATGGTTTCCACACCCTTGCTTTGATTGATCTCATCTAATAAAGCTGCAGCGCGTTTAGATAATGCCTGCTTTGCTTCTTTGATGGTTTCCACACCCTTACTTTGATTGATCTCATCTAATAAAGCTGCAGCGCGTTTAGATAATGCCTGCTTTGCTTCTTTGATGGTTTTCACACCCTTGCTTTGATTGATCTCATCTAATAAAGCTGCAGCGCGTTTAGATAATGTTTTTTTGCCAAAAAAAGAAAATTTAATAGCCATGGTTATTGCACATTACCTTTAATTTCGAAATAATTTAATTGATTATCTGCACGCTTAAAAACTTTGAGTGGCAGAATATCTTTAAAATCAATATTAGATAAAACTTTCTCATAAAAACGGTTCACTTCTGAAATTGACTTTCCATTCCCCACTAATACAAATGAACCTCTTCTAATTGCTATGCGCTCTAACTCTAAATCAGATGGTAGCTCACTGTTAATGAAGTTAAATAATTTTTGATTGTGTTTACCCTTAATTAAGCCATCTATATTAGCTATATCTCTTGCCAATTTTATTTTTTGAGCTTTCTTTGCTGCACTTACACTAGCTGCATTAGCAAAGTCCGACTGTGCCGATGTTAATTCCTGAAGAGCTTTGGCCTTGATTTTAGTTTTATCTGTAGCCATTGTATAAAAGAAGAAAATGACCGCCAGTAGAAGAAAAAAGCTCATGATTTTTCTAGAAATCTTGAAGTAATTGAAAAATTTAAAATTTCTAACAATAAAGTGATGCTTCGGATGAAGGTTAAATAGTGGTGTGTCTATCACCATATTTTTATAGGCAGGCGTCGAAAAATACTGCATGGCGTAACAACCTAAATTCGGTAGCATAAATGAGCCGTAGACTTTGTTTGCCATACCTTCTTTTTTGTCTATCACTTCATTGGCACTGTTATTTTGCATCTCTGCCAAATCTATAAAATCAAAATGCTCATTAAGAGATCGAAAGTTAGCGAGTCTAAAATTTTTACGAAATAATTGAAATAGGATATTTTCTTTATTATGATCAGAGATAAAAAAAACTGTTTCAACTTTTGTGGCTTTAAGTTCGTCTTTTAAAAAAGCAAAAGCCTGTTTCAGGTTACCAGATAATCGATTAGTAACTTCGGACCAGAAAACATTATCGGTATCATCGTCGACAGCCAAGTCAGAATTGATTGCTGAAGCAGCATCCCCTTCGGGCAACTCATCAAACAAAATTTCATCCATATCGCTGATGTCGACTTTTGCTATGTAGACTACATTATTATTTACATAAATAAGTCTGCTGTTACCTTTTGTAAGATAAAAGACACAAAAGGGGCGTTCCCTTTCCACGCGAGTTAATCGAGACTCAACAATTCTAATAATAGACTGATCTTCTGGTATGAAAGCAACGGGGTAAAGGTTGCCTCCTAAAATCATCGAGACATATTCCATGATGATCTTCGACGAGCATGCGGTATAGAGCATCGTTGAAGATCCATCATTGTCATTGAATGCTAAGAAATTGGATCTTATTTGAGCATCTTTAATATCCACCAAGCCTTCATCGTATTCTTTCCAGAATTCATATGCCTGTTTTTGCAGGGCGGCATATTCTTTTTTGTCTGCTGACGTATTAAGATTAAGCGGAATGCTAATTACCTTTAATGGACTAAGGCTGTTAGGAATGACGGTCGTGACTTGCGCGCCCTCAAGTTGATATAATTTTGCTAGCCTTTGTAAATTATCGCTGAGTATTTCTAGATCGGCATTAAGATTGA
>JBEIFG010000074.1:0-8111 GCA_040382555.1 Chlamydiales bacterium
GTCTCAGTGTCATCTAATCTTTTTTAACGAATATTTCCAGTGGATCTTTTTAAGTTTGGCTACTATTCATGAAAGGGCTGAAGTACTAGCTGCTTGGAATCAAGTGCCTTCTCATGAATTAAAAGACATGATGCAGCTGGTTCCGTGGCTAAACCATATTCTAAGAGGATCAGATCGTGCCCAAATTTGTCGGGTGCTATCTTCGGTAAAAGAGCTCAAAGATAGAAAATCTGTATGCAATCTGGCTCTTGAGTATTTTCCGCCTATTTTGTTTCCAAGGTTATTTATAGACTGCATTGAAGGTTTGTCAGCCATTGAGTTGTCTTCGAGAGCTGAGCTTCTCTTTGAGCTAAAACCTTACTTAAAAGAGCCTGCCCTGCTTGAAAGCATGAACGGCATTTTTTTGATTTTAAAAGCTATTAGTGATGAGGAAAGAAAGTATCTTTTCCCAGATTTTTTATCTTTTTTTCAGGATAAAGATTTAAATACCAAAATGATAGTACTGCAATTTATTGCAAGCTGCCAAGAAAAAGCCTCAATGTTTGCATTATTAAAAAAATCGTATGGGGAGCTTGGTAAAAAAAGAGTGCTTGAAGCTATCCTACATGCTCAAACATTTCCCCTTGATGAGCAAAGTGCTGTGTTTCAATCTTTATGCAAAGAATGTGACCTATAACATTTTCTTATTTTCAAATGCGGTTAAGGTATCAAGTTTTAATGATGAAGCCGAGCTACGGCAGCTATCTCCCTAAGAGTATTCAAACTGGTTTGAATAGACTCATGCTCTAACTTATTCGCAAGACCCACACAATACCCACCCAGCCAAGCTAAAGGGATTGCTAGGCAGCCTGCAGCAGGTGAAATGATCGAGTTGGCTGCCAAGCCTACAAGTACGATACTTGCGGCAATTGAAATAGCAGCGATGATTCTCAGTGCTACAATATTTGCCTTTGTTTGGTGGATAGTTTGAAGATTATATTGAGATAAATCCCTTACAGAGTCCAGCAAGCTATGAATAGCTTGATAGTTTACGGGATGAGTAGACATAGATCTCCTTTTAGATTAAATTTAATTATTCTAATTGCATTTTATATTATTATCGATTTAAATATTAGTTAAATTTTATTCATCTCTTAATTAATTGCTTATGATAAAAATGAGCTTTTTTAAAATTTAAAAACAATATATTGTAGGAAAAATAAGCAAAAAAATTGTTCAATAGTGAGGGGATATGACAGATAACCCAATGGATGTCGGATCTGCAAGAAAAAAGTTTATACCCACAGTACCCGATGATCTTAAGGATATCGCAGAGGTATCTTTAGCAAAGATGCAATCCCTTTCGCTGCTTGATTCTTCTTTATCAGATTGGTTTCCTCATTTAAAAAATCTGCATCTTTTAAGAATAGTGAAATCACCTAGGTCAAAGAGAGGGGCATTAAGAGTAGGTGTGGTATTTTCAGGTGGCCAGGCATCAGGGGGGCATAACGTAATCACAGGGTTATTTGATGCTATTAAATCTATCCATGAAGACTCTGTACTTTTTGGATTTTTAGCAGGTCCATCGGGTATCATTCAAGGGAACTATGTTGAAATTCATTCTGAGTTATTAGCTTCTTTTAGAAATCAAGGAGGTTTTGATCTTATTGGCTCTGGAAGAGAGAAAATTGAATCGGAAGATCAACTTAGAGCTTCCCTATCTACAGTTAAAAAGCTTGATTTGCAGGGGTTAGTGATTATCGGGGGAGATGATTCAAACACCAATGCGGCTCACCTCTCAGAATATTTTTTATCTCACGCCCAAGCTACCTCCGTGATTGGCGTTCCTAAAACAATCGATGGGGATTTGCAAAATACTTTTGTTCCGATTTCTTTTGGATTTGATACAGCATGCAAAATCTACTCGGAAATGATTAGCAATATTGCAAGAGATGCCCTTTCCAGCAAAAAGTATTATCATTTTATCAAGCTGATGGGAAGATCAGCTTCTCATATCGCACTAGAGTGTGCTTTGTCCACACAAGTCAATTACACGTTGATTGGGGAAGAAGTAGCTAAAAAAAGACTTACTCTCTCTCAAATTGTAAAAGATATTGCAGATATGATTTGCTCAAGAGCCCTTCAAAAAAAACAATATGGTGTGATTTTGATTCCAGAAGGGCTAATAGAGTTTATTCCGGAAATTAAGAGGTTGATTAGTGAAATCAATGCGTACTTAGCAAAATCTTTAGATACAGATAAAACGAAACTCAGAAATTCTCTTTCTAAAGACTCTATGGATTGTTTTGACTCTATTCCTCAGAGGATACAAGAGCAGATGTTCATGGAACGAGACCCTCATGGAAACGTCCAAGTTTCTTTCATTGAGACAGAAAAGCTCATTTTTCAAGCCGTTCAACAAGAGCTCAAAAAAAGAAAAGAAGAGGGTTTATTCAAGGGGTCTTTTCATCCCGTGCAGCATTTTTTTGGGTATGAAGGAAGAGCTGGGTTACCTACAGAATTTGATACTCATTATTGCTACGCCCTTGGCCGTACAGCGGCTATTTTGATTCGAGATGAAGTTACGGGGTATATGTGCTTTGTGGATCATTTAGATAAAGAAGTTAGCTTATGGAAAGCTGGAGGAATCCCTCTGCTCACATTAATGCACAAAGAAGTTCGTCATGGCAAAGAAAAACCCGTCGTTCGCAAAGCGCTAGTAGATCTAGATGGAAAAGCATTTAAATATTTTTCTCACCAAAGGGAAAGCTGGAGGGATCAAGATGCTTATGCATTTCCCGGTCCCATTCAATTTTATGGACCCAAAGAAATCTGTTTTTCTATTCCACAAACTGTAAAATTGAATCTATCCTGATAAAATATGGATACTTTTTATCCCTAATTTTTCTATTTTAAAAAATAAAAAAAAAGAATTTGAATTTTTTTTTTATTTTTAGATAAAACGTGAAAAAGATTCCTATTTTATTTTTAGCTATCCATTGTGCCTGAATATCTTAATATATACAGGGAGATGCAACTTATGTCCTTATTAAAGAGGTTCTTTAAGCAAAAAAAGTGCTTTGTGAATCCTCATGCCCTATTCATAAGGCGCAGTATTATCGATGTCATATTATGGAAAGTGGGGTTTTATGACGATAAGTTTAAAAATGCGAACCCACCACTGGGATTTACTTTTCCAATTCTATGCGAGGAATTAAAGGGGAGTGCTCTTAAAGCTCAGTGGATGACACATAGTTCTTACTTAGTGAATGCGTTTGATTTCACTTTTCTGACCGATCCTGTCTGGAGTGATCGATGCTCTCCTATTTCCTTTTTGGGTCCTAAGCGAAAGATGAATCCTCCCTGTACCCTACAAGATTTACCTTTACTAGATTGTATTTTAATCAGTCATAATCACTACGATCATCTAGATAAAACCACAATAAAACAAATTATTAAATATCATCCCGGTGCGATATTTATAGTTCCTCAAGGGGTAAAAAAATGGTTTGAACGCTTAAGGGTGAAGCAGGTAATAGAGCTGTCATGGTGGGAATCTGTAGATTTACCCTTAAGTAAAACATCCTCTACCCAAGTAAAAATTACTGCAGTTCCAGCTCAACACTTTTCTGGTCGAGGCTTTTTCGATTTCAACAAAAGCCACTGGTGTGGATATGTAGTTGAAATACAAACGGCAAGTGAGAGAAAAAGATGCTATTTCGCGGGGGATACGGGATATAACTCAGTGGATTTTAAAGAAATCCAAAAAAAATGGCCTTACATGGATCTTAGCTTAATCCCTATTGGTTGCTATAGTCCAAGAGTTTTTATGGCCCCAGTGCATATAGATCCTTGGGATGCAATATCTATTCATATTGAGGTGAATTCCAGACTGAGTCTTGCGACTCACTGGGGTACTTTTTCTTTGGGAGATGAGGGTATGTATAGACCGCCCTATGATCTATATTGCTTTTTAAAAGAAAGAGATGTCGACGTTCAATCCTTTTTAGCCCCAATGCCAGAGCATGAAATTCATTGGTGAATTATTTGAGCTAAGTTGGCTTTTCTGGCAAGTATGGTGGTGGGACTTAAGAGAATCAAATAAAGTCCGTAAACAGTTTTATACAAATGCTTTAGTGGCAAGTATCGATAAATCTATCAGAAAAAAATATCGCTACCGATCTCCCTTTTTAATCTCCAAATTATTTTTGCAACAAAAAGGAAATGTAGAAGTACACCGCTATGGTGAAACGCCACTAACTTCCTTGGATGAGATAGCAAAACGGGTTCAATTAGAGGATACAGATTGCTGGATGGAACTTGGCAGTGGGAGATCCAGGGGGGTATTTTTTTTGGCTGCTAGATACAAATGCCGTGGGGTAGGGGTGGAATGGATACCGGAATTTGTGCTTAAAAGCTTGTCGATTTTAAAGCTATTTCCGAATATGAACGTATCTATTTATTTATCCGATTTCCTTAAAATGGATTATACCAAAGCAACAGTTATCTATGTATATGGTTTATGTCTTGAGGAGATCGTTCTTGAGCAGCTTGCAAAAAAGCTCTCTACACTTTCTTCAAAGGTAAAAATTATCACTATTTCTTTTCCTCTCACAGAATATCTTCCAGATCATTTTTATGTCGTAGATCAATTTAGTACGAGTTTTAATTGGGGAACAGCGGATGTTTTCGTGCAGATTCCTTTATAAAATCTTAAAAAAATATAAAAATATTCTTGATATAAATATTTTTTTTAATAATCTACTCCTTAATACAATCTTAATTTTTAAGGGGTGTAGTTCATGGGTTCTCCTACCACTGTCTCTGCAAGATCTAGTGTAATCTCTCAACAACCTACGGCCATAGAAAATCCCCCTCCAGATAATACAAGTAGCTTTTCAGAAAGTAATTTATCCATATATGGACGAATACGAGTAGGAGAACCTACTTGTGTAGACAGGATCAACTCATGCGTGGGTAGAATGATTTTTGGTTCTGGCTATGTAGTGATGACCACAGGAATAGCTCTTGGATTTTTAAATGAGGATACTTTGGTAACCAGAGTTTGTGGTGTTGGTTTATTTTCACATCTTATATCGCATCTTTGGTGGATTAGAACTTCTCAAACTTCACTGATAGACCGGGCCTCCGATGAAATCGGACAAGCTGCGGAAGAGACTAGATTAGCCACCATTAAAGTTCAGCAGGCGACAGCGGAAGGGGGGCTTTTAGCCTCGCATATTCTTGAAGCCGCAAAAAAAATAGAGTCAGGTGCAGACAGAGTTCATCATATAGTGGGAGCAGGTAGAGTATCTGATTTGGAGAGAAACGTGAGTGATACCCAAAGTTTGATAAAAACTCTAACCTCACGCTCTGTACAAATGCAAGACCAATTAACGGAATTTCGCTCTTCCATAGTGCCTTTAGTCAGTATTGCTGGCAATTTTCGCTTATCATTACAAGAAATTCGTCGGACGATGATTTCTGGGCTTCCTAAAATACAAGAACTCGAAAAGCTTGAGACTAAGTTCAAAGTTATAGCAGAGACGATTCAAATCAACGTCGATACATCCGCTAAATCGGTAGAAGAGATGCTTTGTAATATTACAGACGAAGCTTTAATTACCTTAAAGCTATTAAGAGATAACAACAGGATTCTTACTGAGCTTCTGGATGAAAAAAGTGTAGATTTTGAATCTGCAGTAGATCATTTCATGGCTATAAGCCAGAAATTGTATGAATCTGAGCAGCAAAGAGAGGATTTTCTAAGGTCTTTAGAGTCTCAATACCAAGAAAATGAAAGGTTGCAACAGAGAATCGAGAGAATTTCTTCTTCTTTAGCTAATGAAAGATCCATGTGGACAGAGCAGTTTGCAGAGTATAAAAAAGGGATTATGGATGCAAATACTTCAATAGCAGAAGAAGAGAATGTATTGGCTTCTTTTGTGGAGCGTCTGCAATCCATAGTGGGTAATTTAGGGACTCAGAGCTACAGCGCTGTAATCAGTGCTGATGCAAGTAATTTAGTATAAATAAATAAGGGGAATGTTTTATGACAGCTTCAAATTTTTTAATCTTACCTAGTGTTACTATTGAAAGATCCACAGAGGGGCAGTTGCCTTTATCCTCACCTCCTTACTCCCGTAGTTTTGGAAGAAGGTGGTGCTGTCTTTCTCGCCAGGAAATAGTTGTGGGAATCATTGGTTCGATCATTGGTTTAGCTGTATCCATTTTTTACCAACAATGGTTGTATTGCACGAGTTTTTTATGCTCAGCTAGTATGTCTGCGTGCGGAGTATTTGTATTAGACCGGCAAGATCAAATAGCAGCGCATTTACAAGCTGAGAAAAAATTTAAAAAAATAAAGATGAAATTAGAAAATAAAATTCATCTGCTAACTTATGCAAATAGCCATCAAATCAGGGAACATTCTGATTTAGTCGATAAATCGCTAAAGGGAAATTCTTCTTTTTCTAGTCTCATGGATACTTCACACTGGGTTTTGGAATGTCTTTCTGAGGCAGTAGTGGGTATTTCGCTAGATGAATTTGAATATAATGCATAATTGGCAAAGGGGAAATGCGATGGCAACTTTAGTTACAAGTAGTACGGATGTAAGATTAGCAGAGCAAATTAGAAATGAAGGTGGATTTATCAATGCCATCGCAGGTAGGGCAGTATCAAATTGGCCCCAGTTTACGATGATTGCAGGATTAGTTATATCTATTGTTGGGGTAGCTGCTTCTGTATTTACTTCGAATTTTATGGCTGCAGCTGGTTTCGGTGCAGCCGCCCTGATTTCTTTAGCGGGTCTATTTATTGCCGACTCAGCTATTCGCGCTGAACAGTGGAAAGAGAATGTGGAGAGATTGCAAAAAGAAAAATTTTTTTTCAATGAAAGAACCAATGTAATGGTGTCACTACAAAAAGATATAAAATCGAATTCAAACCGGCTAAGAGCAGCTCAAGATCTATTAGGATCACGTATAATCACAATGGAAAATGATGCGGGTAAAATTGGCAGCGCTTACCAATCTTTAGATAAAGCACTGAGAGTCTTTAAAGATACAAACACCCTTTTTCTTAAAAATCGGGAAGATTTAATCCAAAGAGTGCAGGAATTAAAGGCGTATGTGGATGCCTCTAGTTCCTCTTTGCAGGAATATAAGTCCGTGAATACTCATTTCACCACGCAAGTACAAGTTCTCTCGGGTATTGTCAGCAATATGGAAAAGATAGAAGAGGCTATGAAATTCTCTCTTAACCCTTTTACCAGAAAAGAAACTTCGATTGAAGCACCGGGATGTAGTGATTATGTGCAGATCGCAAAGCTTATTATGACTGATCTTGAAAAATCCTTAACTCTACAGAGGGAGCACCAAAGAAGACAGATAGGTTTTTTTGCAGAATATTGCCTCCATATAGAAGAGGCTAATTCTTATATTACCAAGTTTCAGCAGGATGTTGAGGCTATGCATGCGCATATTGGATCATTGAATAAACAGATGGTAGAAATAGCTGTGAATCTCTCCAGTGAGCGGCAATTAATGGGTTCAACAGCCGATCTTCTAGAAGCCAACGCCAGAGAATTATTTGAGGGTAGAGAAGAACTGCAAAATACCCTGAAAAAGTTTCAAGGGAATCAACATTCAATAGTGGAGCAAATTTTTTTAAGTGTAAAAATCGCAGATCAAATGCTATCGCAAAAGCAACAAGAGCTAGAAGAACTATTACAGAGATCAAAAGTAAAAGAAGAGCGTCTAAATGAAATTTCTACTCAAATTGAGATGAAGCGTGCCGATTTAGAAAGTATGAAATATCAACTTAAGAATAGAAAAGAGGATCTAGATAAAAAAGAGCATCAGATAGAAATACGTATGATAGCTACGCAAAAGATGATGGATAATATAGCAAAAAAAAAGTCATATTAGCCAAGTTGATTTGAGTTATCTTCTGGGAGCTTTTTGAGAGAATCCTAGTGCATCATGAGCTTCTTGCGTGGGAAGTAAATCGAAGCTTTTTTGCAGATCTGCTCTTCCGTTCATTCCCAGCTTTTTTTTCAAAAGTCCTCTTAGAAGATAGTACTCAAAATAATTTGAGTTGCAGGCAATAGCTTTATCAAAAGATCTTAA
>JBEIFG010000075.1:0-8069 GCA_040382555.1 Chlamydiales bacterium
AGATCTATTATCTAGAATTTCATTTTTGAATGAATGGCCATTAAATTATCTTGATACCCTCTATAATTGGATGCCTCATGAGCTGGGATATGAAAGTCGTGCCAAGATTTACCATTGGATGGGCCAAAGTGGTAAAACATTATTATCTTTGAGAATGAACAATCTAATTTAGTGAGTTGCCCACATGAAGATGGATTGGTTTCATAAGGGTTTCATCGAAAATGAAGGTATTATTACTGGGTGCGATAAAGCTCAGGAGTGGATGCTACCTTACTTTTATAAAAAATATGCTGAATTTAATCAAAGACCCATCTCATTTATTGATTTTGGCATGAGCAATAAAGCCAAGGAGTTTTGTCGGTCGATTGGGAATCTATACCCACTGCAGTTTCCTAAAAAATATATCCCCAGTCCTTGCAATGTATCTTCATCTATTCAGGCCCTTTGGAATCATGCAAGTGGAAGAGGAGATAATTCTCTATTTTGGTACAAATATGCAAAATATCATCATAAACCATTAGCATTCCTAATGACACCTTACAAAAATACTTTATGGCTGGATGTGGATTGTGAGGTAATGAAAGATCTTTCTGCGGTATTTGATAAAATTCAAGCTTCCCCTTCCCTTTGTATTGTGCCAAGATTGAAATCGTGCCAAAAAGAATATATCGCTAAAGGGTTAGCTATCGAAGGGCAAGAGGGATATAATTCAGGGGTGGTGGGCTATGGAAGGGAATCTAGTGTGATATTAGATTGGGCTAATGAAACATTGCACAAGCATCACCTTTTCATGACAGATGAGGACTTATTTGCTAGCTTGTGTCTTGAAAAAAAATATTCTATTACCCATCTTGACGCAATGTATAACTGGATGCCGCACAGTCATGGTTGGAACCCCGAGGCAGCTATTTTTCACTGGGTTGGAGAGGCCGGAAAGCATCTTCTTTCCTTAAGATCTCAAACTATTTTTTAATCTTTTCTTTTTGGACCCCAATGTTCCAATAATGTATAGTCGTATCAGCTGTTGTTTGGGACACCCAATTTGTATTGTTTATGCTCTTTAACTATGTTGCTCTTTTAGGGGATCACGACGTCAAAAGCTAGCCGGATGCACATCGAGAGATGAGCTAAGCTCCTTTTGGGAAGCGTTCCCACCTGGTTATCAGGTTAAATGCAGCCGCATTTTGAACCCTTATGACAGCCTTTAAAAAAAAGAATTGACGTTGATTCCGCTAATATGATACCTCCTGATTTTAAGTAACCTCAACAGGAGAAAATATATGGGTATTAATCCAACGTCTTCAAATTCACCGGTTCCCCCACCATCTTCCTCTTCGTCATCCTCTGACAGCTATAACCAAGACCTTACTAACCAGATTCGTCAAGTTCTCACAGAGCTTAAGGGCCTGATACAGCAACTATTCTATGCAAAGAAAGATGGAGCTTCCCAGACCCAAATTCAGGGAATAGAATCCAAAATTCATGATGATATAGATCAGCTTAAAGCATTAGCTTCTCAGGTTTCTGCTCCTGCAAACAATGGCAAAATAGCTGAAGAGATGAAACAACTAGGACATGCTATTCAAGATTATACGGCAGCTGTAAAATCAGGTGACACCGACACAATTAACGCTTATAAAGACGCAGCAAAGCAAAAAATTACAGAAATAAAGCAGGCCTATCTTAAGTAACTTTGGCCACCAATGCATAGGTCGTTGCATTTTTCAGTGCAGAGAAAAATCTAAAGAGGGATAATTTCTGTGGAAAATCTGGAGGGCTCCTTAACAATAAGGCGCTCTTTGTAAACTAGTTGAATCTCAAAATATCTTGCTAAGGATTGTTTTAGCTTAGATAGAAATATTTCCTGAGATGGAAGAATATCTTTTAATTTACATAAAAAATCTTTATGGCTTCGACCCAGTCTATATACTGGAGTTTTTCGGGGATGTAATAGGCAATTCATTTTTGATTCTTCATAGTCCCATAAAAATGAAGTGTGATGAAGCCATCGCTCTTTTCGAATATATTGAGCGTTTCCACCAAATTTGCTTTGATTAAATGCGTAATCATTTTCTTTAAGAACAAAATTTTCTGGAAAAACAGGTTGGTAAATTGTTTCAGACCATTTCATAATTTTTTCTGGATAGGCAGGGAAAGGAAATAGTTCCTTTTGAAAGATAAACGTTACAAATAGGGTATGGTTATCGACAACTACGGTGCCCCCTCCACTAAATCTTTTAATGACTAAAAGATTTTCAGCTTTTGCGCGATCGATATCGACAAGTTCATTCAATTTTCCAGATATTCCCATTACAATTGCCGGGGAAGTGCCTTTATTGATTAAGCAAAAATTTCTAGAGTCTTCCCTTAAAATTTTTTCTTCCAGCAAAAGCTGCTCATAGATCGTAGTTTCCTCAGGTAGTTCTAGCCAATGAAGGATCATTCCAAATAACCAATTCCTTGTATCATTTCTAATTCTATAGCCTGAAGTTTAATCCCTTTAGGAGTATTAAAGCGAAGCAAAAATACAGTGTTACTAGGCATTAAGTTCATATCAATAATATTTGTAATTAATGAACCATCTATTAACTTCACAAATACCTTACTTTGGGCTTTTTCTTTTCTGAGGCATTCAAAAGCTTCTTTGTAGTCAGCTGCCCGATGTTTTGGCTCTATAGACATAGAATTTTGCTTGGCAGTGCTAATATTTTTTTGAATTGAGTTGGGATGATCTTGGTGTTTTTGCTCAGAAGAAAAAGCAATTAGCGGACTGCAGATGGTGAGCATTATAGCAAAAAATGGATATCTTGTCTTCATGGAAGCCCTCTTTTAAGGTGGTTTTCTGAAATCGTGGTATTACCTTTTTTTAAAGCATTTGCCAGGCACTGATTTGCCAAATTTAGAGAGTGATTGAATAACTCATAAGCTTCTGCGGCATCATTTAATTTTTTATCAAAAGAAACTACTCCTATGGAAACAGTTACAATAATTTCTTCTTTTTTTGTGGATATGGGAGTCTGGGATATCTCTTTCCTAAGCTCCTCTGCTATAATTTTGCCAGCTGACGAAGAGGTTTTCGGAAGCATAATAATGTATCTGCCGCCTCCTTGGGCTATCAGTGTGTCAAACTTTCGTAAATGTTTACTTAAAAAAAAATCTAAAAAACAGATGACCTCTTCGCAGCATAACTCCCCTATTCGCTGGTGAAGAGATTCAAATTGGTCTAACTGGATAATTAATAGACTCAAGGGCATGTCAATTTTTTTTGCTTTAGCGATCTTTTCTAGGCTTTGATTGTTAAGAAGCATTCGATGAAGAAATGTATTGGTGTTTTTTGGGATCAATGGAGAGGTGCTAATTTTAAAGGAGATAGAAGATATTTTTTTAGATAGGCAATTGGAATGTTTGCAAAGCTCGATTTTTTCCAAAATCTCGTCTTGGTCTAAAGGTTCATACAGAAAATCAGAAATACCCGATTTTAATGCCATCGTAACAAAATCTTTTTTTATAAGATGGGTTACTAATAAAATTGGAGTCTTTTTTCCTTTGAGTAGGGCTCGAACATGATCACAAAAATTGATTATGGGTTCACTCAAAGATCTGAAATCTATAATAAATATATCTATCGAGCTCATACTTATATATTCTAGCGCTTCAGATTCGTCTTTAGCTTCTATGAGGTAAAATAGGTTTTTTAACGTTTTTTTAAAAAATACTGTTTTGGATGGATCAGAAGAAAAAAAAAGAATCGTAGGCAGGGAGGATTTATAAATCATAGGAAAGTCACATAGTTTTATTTCCTATGTATTAAAAAAAATATTTTAAACAAAGAAAAACTATTTCTATTTGTTTACTAATCTTATTTTTAATCGGTTAGATCAAGGATGAATGCGTAAATTATAGGTAGGTTTAAATTTTCGCTGTATTTTGCCTATGCATTAAAACCATTAACACAGATATATCCGCTGGAGAAACGCCAGATATCCTAGAAGCTTGGCCTAGGGTAGACGGCTGAAAGCGAGATAGCTTGTCTTTAGCTTCGTTGGAAAGACCTTTAATATCTTTGAAATTGATACCTTGGGGGATTAGAGTACTTTCAATATTTTCTAATTTAGCAATTTCAGTTTTTTGGCGATCTATATAACCTGCATACTTAAGTTGTAGCTCTATTTGAAAGTTAATTTCCTTTCCGTAATTTCGAAGTTTGTCAGGAAATTCTTGGAGAAGAGTCTCGTAAGTATACTCTGGCCGGCAAAGTAGCTGTGCTAAAGATGAAGATTTACCTTGAACTTGTGTGTGGGTTTTAGATAGTAAGGCAATTTCTAAGGCTATTGTTTTCTCTTTTTCTTCTAATAATTTAAATCTATCGCTATCTATTAATCCTAGTAGATATCCATATCTACGAAGTCTAAGGTCACAATTGTCTTGGCGCAAGACCAGTCTATGTTCAGCTCGACTCGTAAACATGCGATAGGGCTCATGTAATTCTTTTGTGATAAGTTCATCGATCATTACACCGATGTATGCTTCAGATCGTTTTAGAATAAAGAAAGGTTTATTTTGTATTTTTAATGCTGCATTAATGCCAGCCATTAAGCCTTGAGCGGCAGCCTCCTCGTAACCCGTCGTTCCATTAATTTGACCTGCTAAAAATAATCCTTGTACTAATTTGGTTTCAAGAGAGGCTGTTAATTGACCGCTTGATACAAAATCATATTCTATAGCATAGGCTGGTCTCATGATTTCAGCTTTTTCTAGACCCTCTACAGAGTGAATCATAGCTAATTGAACATCAAACGGCAAGGATGAAGAAATGCCATTTACGTAGATTTCTTCTGTTTGTAGGCCTTCAGGCTCAAGAAATAATTGATGTCTTTCCTTATCACTAAATCTGACAATTTTATCTTCAATAGATGGACAGTATCTAGGTCCCACGGATTGAATGCGACCAGAGTACATAGCTGAGCGATGTAAATTATCTAATACGATTTGCTTAGTTTTTTCATTGGTGTATGTGATATAGCATGGAACTTGAGGAAGGCCTGGCTTATCTAGTGGATCATGAGAAAACCTTACACCGGTATCTCCATGCTGCTCCTCCACTTTAGAAAAATCTATACTACGCCTATTTATACGTGGGGGTGTTCCTGTTTTTAGCCTGCCGATTGAAAAACCTAAGTCTTCAAGATGTTTAGAAAGACCGGTGGATGGTTTATCACCAGCTCTTCCCCCAGAGAATTGAGTTTCTCCTATGTGAATAAGTCCTCTCATAAAGGTGCCAGAGGAGATAATCACAGTTTTTCCTAGATATCCAATTCCTTCAAGGGTCTCTACCCCTGCTAAATTGCCATTTTCAAAAAACAAAGATTCTATAGTTCCTTGCTTGATGTGTAGATTGGGGGTCTTTTCTAGCTGGTGTTTCATCTCAATTTGGTAGGCATATTTGTCTGCTTGAGACCTTGGAGACCAGACAGCAGGACCTTTTGATGCGTTAAGCATTCTAAATTGAATAGAGGTTAAATCTGCAACCTTGCCCATTAAACCACCTAGTGCATCTATCTCTCTAACGATGTGGCCTTTAGCAGTACCACCAATTGCGGGGTTGCAACTCATTTTAGCGATAGTATCCAAGTTCATGGTAAGCAGCAAGGTTTTTGCTCCCATGCGCGCTGCAGCATGGGCCGCTTCGCAGCCTGCATGCCCTGCTCCGATTACTATAACATCGTATTTTTCAGGATAAAACCACATAAAAAGAATGGGGGTATAAAAAAATTAGAGCTAGTATAACTAGCTCTAATTTAAGAAGAAAGTTGAAAAATTAAGTATAACTTAAATTATCTCTTTTTGTGACGATCTCTTCTGCGTCTTTTCTTTCTTTTGTGCTTGGCAATTTTTGCCCTTCTTTTTTTCTTTACGGATGCCATTTAGGTCCCTACTCTGAAATTAAAATATAAAAATTTTTAAAAAACTTGCCGCTTATCTTAGAATAAGTTTCATATAATGTAAAGGAGAGATCCTCATTTTTACATAAGTAAAAAATCAATTAAGACCCTGGGGAAAACGCCGAAAAAGCTTCTTGATTATCGTCAATTTTGCCAGTAGAAATTACTCCAGAATAATTAGCAAATTGCGCTAGTTCTTTTCTAAAGGTTAGGTTAACGCTACCTACCGAACCATGACGATTTTTTGCAACGATTAGCTCTGCCATCCCGGGCTTATCATAAGGATCATAGTACTCGCGTCTTAAAAGAAACATCACAATATCAGAGTCCTGCTCAATCGACCCTGATTCTCTCAAGTCACTCATCATGGGACGGTGACCTTGTCGTTCCTCTACTTTACGTGATAGCTGGGATAAACAAAGTATAGGTATATTTAACTCTCTGGCAAGAGTTTTCAACATTCTTGAAATTTCTGAAATCTCATTTTGACGGTTTTCAGCAGATCTAGATATTCCCGAACCAGATAAAAGTTGTAAGTAATCTATCACTAAAAATTGAATTCCGTGAGTCTCTTTCATTCTTCGAGCTCTAGATCTTAGGTCAGTAATTTTTAAACCTGGTTGATCATCAATAACCATGACCCCTTTTTGCATAGAGTTGACAGCAGCTACAATTCTTTGGAATTCCGAACCGTTCAAAGAACCTGTTTTAATTTTATCAGATTCTACTTCCGCTTGGGAACATATTAGGCGGTGAAGAAGCTGTTCAGCAGACATTTCCAAAGAAAAAATACCCACAGGCACTTGGCTTCTAAAGCAAATATTTTCAGCTATATTTAAGGCAAGGGAAGTTTTACCCATTGCAGGTCGTGCAGCTAATATCATCAAATTAGATGGAACCATACCGTTAATCATTTTATCGAGATCTAAAAAGTGGGTAGGCACTCCAGTAATACCTGTATCTTCGGGGCCTTTGGTCTGAAACGACTCCTGTCTTTGTTGAAGTTCTTTCAAATAAGGGATTTTACTTGAGGACTTAACGCCAGTAAGGATCTCCCTAATTAAAATGGCACCGTTGGTATTTACGGCCTGGCTGATGTTATATAATTTTTGCTGAGCATCATCCAGTGCTAAAGTAACATCTTGTGGGTTCTGAAGGGCTGTTTTTTCAATATCTTGAGCTACGTGAATCATTCTACGTAAAGTAGCTTTACTTTTTACTACTTCTACGTACTCTTCAATATAGGCTGAAGTTCCTGCATACTGAGCTAAAGTGGTGACATAGGCCACTCCTCCCACGGCGGAAAGCTTTTCTTGTCGTTTTAATTCCTCACATACTAAGTGGACATCTGCAGGCTTATCCTGCTTATAGGCGGACTTGAGAATTTCAAAGATGGTTTGATGTTCAGCGTAGTAAAAGTCATTTGGATGCAAAGAATCTGCTGCGATATTTAGACTGTTAATGCTTGTCAGCATACATCCTAATACCATCATTTCTGATTCTTTTGAGCTAGGTGGTACTACGCCTTTTGGTGAAGAGTCTTTCATATTTTCTCCCAAAAAAAAAGCCTTGAATGTAAATTCAAGGCTGTACGGAAAGAGAGGGATTTGAACCCTCGGTACCCTTGCGGATACGCGTCCTTAGCAGGGACGTGCCTTCGGCCACTCAGCCATCTTTCCAAATCAATTAGATGGCAAATTTTACTAGTTGCCCCTTTTTTTCACCAACCTTTTTCGATGGAAGTAAAAAGAAATCGTATTTCTTATAGGAGATTTAAATTTTTTTTAATCGATGGAATGGGTGTAATTGACTTTTTTTCCGTTAAGAGCATTCCATAGGCTGGTGTGAATCGATCCATCTGGGTTTTGTACCACAATGGAGTGAACAGGTAGATAGACATCTTTACTATGACGTATGGCAAAGTCTGTTCCAAATGCTGACATAGAAAGTTTTTCGATTTGTCCTAGCGAAAATCGTTTAGAAACTCGTTGAGAATTTTTACAAGATTGCGTTACTAGTCTCTCTTCAAGAATAGTACAGGGGATGGATCGAATGAGTGGATTTTCCATATGAAGCCGATACCGATTTCCAGTTTGAACAATCAATTTCTTTTTTCTAAGGCTATCG
>JBEIFG010000076.1:0-8049 GCA_040382555.1 Chlamydiales bacterium
CGAGCAGCTCTTGAAGTTCCATTTCAACTAAGTCTACTAGCTCTTCATCACCCTTACCAATCATGTCCATTTTGTTTAGAAAAACAACGATCGCAGGAACACCTACCTGGCGAGCAAGAAGGATGTGCTCTTTAGTTTGCGGCATTGCGCCATCTGTTGCAGCAACTACTAGAATTGCTCCGTCCATCTGAGCAGCACCTGTAATCATGTTTTTCACATAGTCAGCGTGACCTGGACAGTCTACGTGAGCGTAGTGGCGATTAGGAGTCTCATATTCAACGTGAGTAGAGTTGATAGTAATACCACGAGCTTTTTCTTCAGGAGTATTGTCGATAGAAGCGTAATCTCTGAATTTCGCTCCACCAGCTTCAGCCAATACTTTTGTAATCGCAGCTGTTAACGAGGTTTTGCCATGGTCAACGTGGCCTATCGTGCCGATATTCACGTGAGGCTTATTCCTCTGAAATGTTTCTTTTGCCATTATTTCATCCTCCGGTTGGCTTCCAGTATAAACGATTTAGTTAAAACGTTACTTTTAATAGTTGCCCAAAATAGGAATCGAACCTACGACCACTTGCTTACCATGCAAGTGCTCTACCACTGAGCTATCTGGGCGCTCAACAACGTAAACACTTTGTTTTAAGTCGAAAGCCTATTAGCTTATTCCTCTATACAATTTAAAATCAATAGATTTTACATATGAAAGCATTTTAAACTTACATAGGATAAATCTTATCTTTGCCTGTAGATAATCCTAGCCTTAGATAAGTCATAGGGTGACATCTCTACTGTTACGACATCTCCCACAAGCACCCTGATATTTCTCATTCTCATTTTTCCGCAAAGATGTGCTATCACATGCATTCCGTTTTGTAGTGCTACACGGAAATTCATGTTGGGAAGCAATTCTTCGATGGTACCATCTAACTTGATAGTGTCTTCTTTAGGCATATTGGGATCACTTGTAATTACTTAAAACTTGAACTATAAAACCCGATACTCCCCTTTAATGTCAACCAGTTTAAACTGATTTTCATCTAGTTCAGCTAAAATTATAAAAACCTTGACGCTAGCTTTTCATAGAGGTAGAATTTAGGGTAAATTTTAAAGATTGTGGAATTATGGAAACATCATCATATTCTTTTGAAAGCGAGACAGCAAAAAATAACTTTGAAGCTATTTTAGCAATTTTTAAAAATACCGAAACAAACCAAGACAAGTATAAAATTATTTTAGAACTTGGTTCCAAAAAATTTTTATTTCCCGATATTGAAAAGATCGAGTCAAATCTTGTTCCTGGCTGCCAAAGTATTGTGTATTTGCATGCTAATAAAGCTGAAAATGGTACTATTTTTTTTAGCTATTTCTCCGAAGCTCTCATCTCATCGGGGCTAGCTTATTTAGCCACCCAAACTTATAGCCATTTATCCCCGGAAGAAATTTTAAAAACCCCTCCTTTTTTTATTGAGCACTTAGGACTTGCGCATAGTCTAACTCCGGGAAGATCAAATGGTGTTATGAGTATGGTCAATGTCCTAAAAAAAATGGCACTCAATTTTATTATTAAACGTTAATTAAATTATTAATTTTATTCAATATAATTAACTAAAATTGTATAATATATAATCATTAATAACTCAAGGTTGATAAATGACAGCATTAAGCGATTCATTTTCCAGTATGAGTAGCCCGCCTGTTTTAAACGATCTTCAATCTATATCTCGCACAAATTATTTACAAAGAAGCATTGAAGACATTTCCTTAAAGACAAAAAACTATCACAAAATGGGAAAAGCTTTTCATCTTACAATAGCTTATGCTTCTGGTCTGCTTTTTGTAGCTGCAGCCGTATTAGGTATCGTAGCAACCGCTATTTTTGCGCCCTATGCCACACCAGTGGTGGGTCTTCTAGCTATTTCATTTTCCTCTCATGTGGAAAAATTTATTTCAAAAAGACTTGATTCAGCGGAGTATCATCAAAACCACCTTGATAAGTATTTTAAATTGAAAAATATTTACGAGGCCTTACCAAAGCAAACAGCTGACCTATTCCAGCATATGGAAAAGAATTTAGGCATGGATATCTCATTGATTTCCCCTGGTATTGATGCAGATGAAGTAAAACCTGTTTTGGCCCAGTACATCTACTGGAAAAATGAATTCTCAAAAAAATCATCCACTTTACAATCTTTAAAGCAACAACATGATAATCACTCACTCCAATTCCCTGCTGAGCGGGAAGAAATTATTAAACTTAGGTTTAAAATTTTTGAAGCTCACGAAACAGAGCTTCTACTTAAAGTAAAAGCTAGCTTTTATCTTGGAGTACTACAGAATCCAAAATCTACAAAAAATTTCGAAGAGAATATTCACTTTAGTCAAACGATTCGCGCCAATTTTTTATTGGAAGATTGCTTGCTACTTGGCATGAGACATCTTTTCCAGACATTTGGTGACAATTCCTTAGATAACCTAGTGAAGATAAGGCAAAATAACGGCTCTATCCGAACATTGACCTTCATGGAAGTATTTCAATTATCAGAAAAAGAAATTGCCAACCTACTTATCTGCTAAGTAAGGTTACCAATTCGTTTTGTATACCCCCGGTGATCTGAATAGAACCTTTATGTGGAACGTATACATCGTATTCAAGGCGCATACCGAATAAACCGGGCATATAGATGCCCGGTTCGATAGAAAAGCATACCCCTCTTATAATCGACCTTGCATCATATGTTTCAACACTATCAAGGTGGGTACCTGGTCCATGGTCTTGAGTATAAATATTATGTCCTGTTCTGTGAGGGAAAAATTCTCCATATCCAGCTTCATTAATTACATCTCGTGCAATTTTATCTACGTCACAACCTCTAATCCTTTTTTCTTCGTTAAAAGCATGGCTTACAAAATCAGTTGCGTCTTTCTGAGCCTTCCTAACGGTTGAAAAAATCTCTTTTTGCATGGAGGTAATACTACTGTCGGCTATAGCCATTCTGGATATGTCAGCGTATACTGAGCTAGCATCTTTTTGCTTACACCATAAGTCTATTAGAATGACATCTCCTTTTCTTATGGTGCTGCTTATATTATGAGTGGGGCAATAGTGAGGATTAGCGGAATTTTTGTTAGCTGCGCAAATTGGATTTCCTTCAAACACATAATTTTTCTTTTGTATCTGGGAGATCATAAATTGTTGAACCTGATACTCAGACAGTTCCTCTTCAGCTTTTAGTTTGCCAGCAATAAATTGCCATGTATGATCGACCACTTCATCTAAAACTTTGGCGGCAGCTAGATGCGAATCCTTTTGAGCTTCATCTAAAACGCAAGTAAACTGCTGGACGAATTCTGCGGATGAAACTACTTCTACTCCCATGGATCTGATCAAATCGATTGTTCCTCCATCTACCAAGGAAATGTAAGGAATTGCTCCTCTTGGAAAATATTCCATAGCCACTTTAGAAACACCGTGCAGAGTAGCCCTCAAAGAGGCCAAAAGCTCATCCCAAGAAAAAAATATTTTTTTTTGACCAGGAAATGTATCTAATACGCTTGATTCAATTTTATGAACAATTTTTACTGGCTCCCCACAGGCAGGTATCCAATAAAAAAACCTCCTGGTGCAGTGAACTTCAGTTGGAATCTTCAAAAATTCAATAGCAATAGAGTTTTTTTTCTGAAAATCATAAATCAACCACCCATCTATTTTGAATTCTTTCAAAAGATTCTGCAGCATTTCAACTTTAGCAAGCACGTTTAGCTCCTTTTAGTGATATATGCACTGTATTAAGCAAGAAGCAGCAATGACCCTTAAGACTTGAAAAGGATCTTGTAAAACTTCTACTAAAAACGGAATAGAACTAGGATCTCCGATTTGTCCGATGGCTTCCATAATATTCATTTTAATTTCTCTATCTGCAAAAATAAATTCTTTTTGCAAGGATTGCACCGCTGCAGTGTCATTACCTGCTATAGCTAGAATCAAAGCAGCTTGAATCCTTATTTTTTCATTTGGGTCATCCAGTAAATCTCTTACTTGATCTAAAGACAAATCATCACCCTCTTGAAGCAGAGTCATAACTGCTGCACTAGTTATGCCCCATGCAGGTTCATTTAAATAGTTTTTTATGAGCTGAATTGCCTGTGGATGTCTTAAAATACTCAGAACCGAGAGAAGCTCTAATTTTACATGATGGTCTACGACTTGAGGATATCTTGGAATTTGCTCAATGTGCCGGACTTTACTTGGGGCTAAAGATCTGAAAAGGGGGTTATGGCTTGAATCCCACATACATAATCCTATTTTACTATCTGAAAGAATCTGAAAAAGGTCATTAGTTGCCGTTTGAATAGACTTTCTTTGGCCAATGAGCCCAAGTAGCAAATTCACTCTCGTAAAGGGGTCGATTTCTGATTGAATCAATGATAAACTTAGATCGACTCCATGACTGCCTGCTGCGGCAAGGGCAGCGGAAGCCATTCGTTTCCAATCCACATTCTCCTGCTGAATCCAAGATCTAAGTACTTCTTTCCCTTTGGAATCATCAAAAATGGTAGCTAGCCATGCAGCTGTAATAGCTACTTCAGGAGAAGAATCTGTGGTTATTTTTAAAATCTCTGGCAGAATATTCTTTTGATTTACTTCTTTTACTCCCAGCAATCCAAAAGTATTTAGACAGGCCATTCTTACATGAGGTGATGGATCCTTTAAAAGGGGTAAAATGGTGGATAGATATTCATTTTTTTCTAAGTGAGCTACTAGATCACATGCTAATTCGCGTAAACCTGCTCGTTCACTTTGAATGAGAATGGTAAGATCCTTTTCTTCAATTTGATCGTACATACTTACTAAAGCTACTAAGGCTAAGGCTTTCTCTTCAGCTAAAGTTTTAGGGTTTGCCACAATATCCTTCAGCATAGGTAAAGCTTTTATGATTCCAAGCCTGCCTATCGATTGAATCACCTCATGTCTTACATACCAAACTTTTTCCGATTTGAGCAATGAAAGAAGCTCATCTTGTAATGGAGAATCACCATAGCTTGATGAAATTTTTACCGCTAAGGATCTCAATAATGCGTTAGAACTCCTCAGCTCTTTTAACAAAATAGACACAGCTTTAGCATCTCTTGTAAATGCAGCACCAAGCAATGAGTACAATCGGATCATGATTAAAGAGGAACTTTCCCCTTTAGTAAGCACACCCCAAGCTAAACTTTCGAATAAATTTCTTTTCCACTCATCGGTTTCGTGAGTAGGCAGTAAATTTTTTAACTCATCAAAAGCAAGACGTTCTTCTCCCTTTTCGCACAAAACCTTTAAGTAGGCCAAGCGTAGATCTTTCGAGGTTGGAAATAACTCTATGGATTTTTTTCCCTCTTCAAATGCAGCATTAATATCTTTTACCAAAAGGTGATCATGAATTCTTCTCAAGGCTAAAGATTCTGTCATCTCAGCAGATAAGTGAGAAAAATAAAAAAATATAAGAAAAAAAAGGAGCTTACGCACACAGACTCTTAATTGGTTTGAATATATAATTCGCATTATAAAAGGTATAAACCGATAAGGAAAACAAAAAACTTATCCAATACCAAAATGGGAAAGATGTTTTCCACCTATAAGATGAAAATGCAAATGCTGAACGATCTGGCCTGCATCTGGACCATTATTGGTCATAAATCTGTACCCATCTTCGTCAATCTCATACTCTTTGGCAAGCTTCTGTGCCACAAGAGCTATTTCACTTATCAAAGGTAGATCTTCAGCGGTGACCGACTGTAGATTGGGAATTTCTTTTTTAGGAACAATTAAAATATGAATAGGGGCCTGAGGAGAAATATCATGAAAGGCTAAAATCCTATCATTCTCATATACTTTTTTGCAGGGTAGTTCTCCGCGAATTATTTTACCAAAAACAGTATTCATTTATTTTCTTTCTTTAATACTTCTTCAAGAGCTGCGATAGCACCTTCTTTTGTTTCCCAGACTGAAATAAATCGCCCTTTATGACAAAAAATAGCCCCTGGAATTTCAGATACTCTTCTCAAGTCAGCATCCAAAAGGCCCGCCCACTCTAAAGGCAAAGGAACTCTTACTTTCATCCGATCATTACTTAAAGGAGGAATTCCTCTTAATTTCCAGTGATTTCCCGAAGGCATAATTACAAAAAGCGCAGGATGTTTTTCTCCATCATGATTAAAAAAAGCATCCATCCACGGAAGAGGTTCATCAAACATTAAGCACACCTGATTCGATGACATCACTTCTACTACTTTCTGCTTACAGCTTTCGACATAGCTACATCTCTTTAGCAGTCTTTCTAAGTGAGAAAAGGTGAAATCTACTGCATTAAGAAAGGCCAGATCTTGGTCTTTTGCAGAAGAATCATAGCTTATGGGTACAAAGTTGCTTATAATATTTGAAAAAGTGCAAACACCTATTTCAGAGTCTCCACGTCCATTATCGTGAGCATCCACACCTTGAATTATGGCCCTATTAATAGTGAAATATAAGTCCTCTGAAATAATTTTTTTATTTTTGAAGTACAGCCAAATCATGCCAGCACTGCTTAATTCTCCTTTGTAGGAAGCCTGGTGGTGATCAAATTTGTGTTGAGAGGGATTATACTCCCCTCCTACATCACATATATATTCACAAGATGCTAAATGGGCGGGGTCTCTGGTTCTGAAAATTTTATCTTTATCTATGAAATTAAACAGCAGTAAAAGAGCGCATGCAGTTACCTCATCTGCATGGAACGTTCCGCTGTGAGTTCCGAAGCTGCGAGGAATTGTCATAGGAGGCCTCTATTTTTTTCATATGTATCAAAAAAGTGATTCTAAGTAGCAAAAGATTATAGCTCAAGGATAAACTTTTCTTATCTCTCTTAAAAAAAACAACTAAGGTCTTGCGAAAAAGTACTTTTTTAATTAGATCAACAAGGTAGGAGATTTTATCAAGGAATTCACTGAATGCAGATTTTTCGCTCAATTTTTTATCTATTTCCTGCTCTTTTTTCCTTTTCAATAGGCTATACTTGCACAGCATTTCAGCTAAAATCTTTACAAGAAGATCAAATTTATTGTCGATCTCTTGAATTTGCTGATTTGTTGAATTCTGAAATATTACTTGTCGGACGGGGTATCTCATTTATAGGAAGTACGGGATCTAATGAAGAGGGTTTGGCTTGGAAAAGTAAATTTGGGTTTATTGGGATAAACTCTATTTTTGAAAGGAAATATGTCTGTGATGGCATGAACGAAAAGGGTCTTATAGCTTCCGCTTTATTTTTACCTGGTTTTGCTCAATATCAAGAGCTAGATGCTCAAAAATTCCCCAAAACGATAGGGTATTGGCAACTACCTAGCTATATCCTGAGTACATGTGCATCGATTCAAGAAGTTAAAAATTTAATCCCTAATTTAATTGTAGGTAATCTTCCTATGCCAAATTACGAAGAAAAGATTATGCCACTACATTTTTACTTTTCGGATTCGCTAGGTAACACGCTTGTAGTTGAATATGTAGATGGCAAGTGTTATCAATGGCAAAACACTCTTGGAGTTCTCACCAATTCCCCTCCTTTTGCGTGGCATATTTTTAACTTATCTAACTATATTAATTTATCCTCTTTTAATGTACCCAAACTCAAGCTTCAAAATATGGAGATCCATAATCCAAGCCAGGGATCAGGACTACTAGGTCTTCCAGGCGACTATACCTCTGCTTCAAGATTCGTAAAAGCTGCTTTATTTTCACAGTGGGCGGCAAAGCAACCCACAGCCCTAGAAACTGTTAAAATGGGCTTTCATATACTGAATACCTTTGACATTTTTGACGGCATCATCAAAGACAGAGCAGAAAAAACTGAAAATAAAGATCCGAACTTCTCTGAACTTAAGACTGACATTACTCAGTGGATAGTTGTGCATGATAAGACTAATTTAAAATCATATATAAGAACTTATGAAAACCTAGAGATTCAATTCGTGGATATCAAAAAAAATGATTTTGCAAAAATTGGAATGAAAACGATAAGCCTAAATAAAGTC
>JBEIFG010000077.1:0-7955 GCA_040382555.1 Chlamydiales bacterium
AGATCCAAAAATTACTAAAGAAGCTAAGGGTATCGTCTCCCAAGCTCAAATCGATGTAACCCAGCCTTGCTACCCATCGGAATTTGAAATGCTGTTTGAGCTTGGCAAAAGAAACTTACCCTGGGCAGAATTTGAAGCTCCAAGTAAATTTAACGAACAAAAAAAAAGAGTCTTTACACATCAACTTATCCCCTCTTTAGGTTCGGAAGATAAAAAAGAAAACCTTACCCAAAAAATTGTAGCAAGGTTACAAAGCTATGAATCAAAGCGCCAACAAGATTATGCTAAGAATGAGCCTATCGATCCTAAAAAAATCTTTCAGCAGCAACAGTTAAGTAAAGAACTTGAAAAACAAAAAAACTCACTCATTAAACTTCTCGACTGTATATTAAACTTAGATAAAGATATAAATATCGTGAATGGAAAAAGAAGCCAATATCAAAAAGGGTAGGGATGAATAGCGTAAAGTGGTTAGATATTTTAGGTTGGGAGTATGAAGAGCTAGAAGACCTAAGGTTTGTGGGATACTCTTACGTTAAGCAAGGGCTTTATGATATTGCCATCACATTTTTTGAGGCGCTAGTTATACTCTCACCTCAGAGCAGCTACGATCACCAAACTTTGGGAGCCCTATACCTTCAAAAGGGTAATAATTTAATGGCCTTGAATTATCTTGAAAAGGCTCTAAAGCTTGACCCCTCGCATCAAATTACTCAGCTTAATAAAGCTAAAGCCCTGTTGACACTTGGATATAAAAAGCAAGGACTGGTTCAGGCTAAGCTTTTACAATCATCCTCCGAGCCCTCTGTGGCTTCACAGGCTTCCGCTTTATTAATGGCTTATGCTTAAAAAAAGAATCATCCGTATCTTTTCTGTTTCAAGAATTTACCGTTTATTGAAAGGTAATAAATCGAATTTTACTTGCAACCATTTGGAATCGAGTGGTAACTTGACAGGATAATGACCTTAATCCTCTTGTACAAGAGTCAACAAAATTGGGAAATATATGCTCACAAGTCAAACCCAAGATGCATGGGATTTGTTTTTAGAATTTATTGAAGAGAGATGCTCTTCCACTGAATTTGAAAACTGGATTTCACCAATAAGACTATTAGATTCTGACACAAATAAGGTTATTCTTGAAGTTCCCAACATCTTTGTACAGCAGTACCTCATAGATAATTATAAAAAAGATCTGGTGCAATTTCTTCCTACCTTATCCTCCGGAGAGCCCGCGATTGAATTCGTTATAGCAGAAGCAAAAAAAAACATCTGCTCCGATATCTGTACCGTCTACAGAAGAACCTGCGATCACCGAACCTATGAGAGAGCACCAAGAACTAAGATTAAATCCATTTTATACTTTTGATAACTTTATTGAGGGTCCCTCCAATCAATTTGTGAAATCAGCGGCTCTTGGAGTAGCAGCCCGGCCGGGCAAATCCTATAACCCACTTTTTATTCACGGAGGAGTAGGCCTTGGTAAAACACACTTACTGCATGCGATTGGGCACTCTATTAAACAAAATCAAAAAAAATTAAGAGTTCACGCCATTACCACTGAAGCTTTTATAAACGATTTAGTGGATAACTTAAGAAATAAAACTTTAGATAAAATGAAAAAGTTTTACAGATCACTAGATGTACTTCTTGTGGACGACATTCAATTTTTACAAAACAGGCAAAATTTTGAAGAGGAATTTTGCAATACTTTTGAATCTTTAATTAATCAAAATAAACAAATAGTTATTACAAGTGATAAGCCCCCGGGTCAACTTAAGTTATCTGAAAGAATGATTGCTCGCATGGAGTGGGGCCTTGTAGCAAATATTGGTATTCCGGATCTAGAGACCAGAGTTGCTATTCTTCAACACAAAGCCGAGCAAAAGGGCTTTAAAATTCCCCAAAAAGTGGCTTTTTTTATTGCGGAGCATATTTTTAATAATGTGCGGCAACTTGAAGGAGCGATCAATCGCCTCTCTGCCTATTGCAGAATGATGGGTCTTGATGTTACTGAAGAAGTAGTAGAAAAAGCGTTAAGTGAATTATTTCAAATGGCACCATCTAAGAGAATATCTGTAGAGAATATCTTAAAAAGCGTTGCAGCGATCTATCAAGTAAGGATAAGTGATCTAAAGGGAAATTCTAGAAGCAAAGATATTGCATTCCCAAGACAAGTAGCCATGTATTTAGCTAAAGAACTCATTAATGACTCTTTAATTAAGCTTTCCTCTTCATTTGGTGGTAAAACTCACTCTACTCTCCTTCATGCTTGGAAAAAAATTTCTGGCCAAGTAGAAACAGACGAGGTCCTAAGAAAACAAATTCAAATGGCTAGAAGGAATTTAGAGGCTTGATTATTCTGAAATAATTTGTTAACAATGAACTTTATGTTTCTAATGGAAGGATAGTTCAATGTTTAGGAAAGGATATAAATCATTAGCTGAAGCAGAGTCTGACCTGCTTTCCGAATCCGGTCGGGAAGAACCAAATGTACATACAATCCATTCCTCAGTGAATGCATTTGAAGGACTCAAAGCAAAATGGTCCCAAAAATTACCGTCCTCTTCTGATGTAGTAGAAGTTCATATTGCGGAGAGTGCGAAGCTTGAGGGATCACTTACCTTTGACAGATTAGCTAAAATTGAGGGCTATTTTTCTGGAGAATTATTATCGAAAGGCAAGTTGATCATCGGGCCCAATGCGATTGTTAAAGCAGATTTGTTTTTAGAAGAAGCTATCATCGAAGGTACGCTTGAAGGGAATATAACTGTATCCAAACGGCTATCTTTGCTAGGAAATGCTAAAATCGTAGGGGATATAGTAGCTCCATCGATCAGTGTATCAGAAGGAGTGGCCATTAGGGGCCAGCTCCATATAACCAAAACATCTTCCCCTGAAGAAAAGGAAGAACAAAAACCTTTTGAAGGTGAAGCTCTTCTTTAAAGCAGAGATTGTAGAAAGAGTGCTGCAGAGACACTCTTTCTACAAAATACTAAGATTTAAAGTCAGGACTTGCGCCGAAAGACTGACTCACTTGTTGTATAATTGAGTTAACATTGTCTACAGAAAGAGTGTTTTCTTGATTCAATGTTTGTTGATTTTCAAAGAATTTGTCGTAGTAAACACCTTTAGAAGATGCTGCTAAAAGATCATCTAATCCTGAATTGATATTTGACATACTTAATTCCCCCTTTTATTAAAGCTATTATTCTCCTGTTTATAATTTAACCTTTTTATTTAAATATTTGATTAAGAAATCTATTTGTCGAACTACATAATTGATTAACATATTGATATTTAGTTTGATAAAACTGAAAAAAAACATACATTTTTGGCACCACGGTCCACTAAGGATTGCCCAAGATGGTAAATCTCTTCCTGTGGTAGGGGATGTATGGATAAAATAAGAATACTTAAGCCACTTACAGTGAATTTTTTGGATAAACAGTTGTGATCTTTCCTCTCTAGACCTTCAGGTGTAAGAATAAAGTTTTTTTTGCGTATCTTTTTTTTGATCTGACTCTTATGAAAAAAAGATAACTGCTTAGCCACTCCAAATGGGTAATTCCCGGGATCAGGAATAGGGATAATTAAATCTGGAAAAGGCCATGACAATCTATGGATTTGAAGCAAAACAAATGATCCAATCGTTTTTTGAACTTTATTCCCTAGTGATAGATGCTTTACCAGGGAGACCGCTGGTCCAACAGGCTCAAAGGCATATCCTGAATAAATCATTTCTGGTTTTAAATGATTATGAATGAACGCCTTTTTAGAGCTTAGCAAGCTTTGAGGGCCCTCTTGCATATATATATCTGCTAGAACTAATTGATCTACACATGACTGGCAAAGAAAATGAGTTACCTTCTCTTCATGGCAACAAAAACAATTCGTAGGAAAAACAAAATCCACCATCGCCCTACAAAAATGCTTAAAGACCTGCTTCCACATTCTTCAAACTATATTTTGGCTTTTCTAAAGTACCTCTTATCGAAACAAGTAGAGATTGGGACCATTTTAATAAAACATGTTGCTTCATTTTTAGGTCCACGTGCCAATTTCCTTCAAAATCGATATAGGCCAGTGAATCACCACTTAAGAAAAATTCCGACCTTCGACCTTCACTATAAGAATTCTTAAGCTCTAAGAATAAGCATCTACCTTTTTGAATACAAAAATCAGCTTCTCCGGAGATAGGGGCAAGAATACTTGTATCAAGTCCTAAGTCTTTAATTACCTCTAGAGGAATATTTAAGAAGCTAAACTCCCTCTTTTGACTATTTAAAAAATATAGAGCCCCCTTGCCTTTAAAACTTTTTAAATCGCCAATCGTTCCTGTTAAGTCATAAACACTAAAATTTTTAAGATTAAAAGGCTTTTCCTGATCTCTTTTACCTTTTACTGCAAGCAAGCTGGGCTTAAATTCTCTTACGTGGCCTAAAGGCATTTCAAGCGACCACTTTGCTAAAAACTCATCTTTAATTATTTGACAGCTTTTTATGGATAAATTTCCACACACGTCCTCAAATTTTATATCTTCAAGGATCACCCTTGAAGGATTAATCTGTGCTTTTGCAAAAATTGAGTCTAGAGTATACCCTAAAAATTCAGATTTTTCTCCTCGTATATCTCCTTTAAAACTAAATTGAGTTTGATCATCTATACCCGGAAAAGTAAAGTGTCCTTTTAGCTGATATTTTTGACCCATTTTTAGGGCTTTAATGATATCAGCTATCTCAGAAGGAATCAGATCAATAGAAGAAGCATCCAACTTTATCGAACCAAAAAAATAAGAATCTTTGGCATGAAGGCTTTTTTGTAAATTCACTTCAAATCCAAAAAACTTACCTTCTATTCTCTGCAGAGATAAAGACATATCTTTTTCTTTACAAATGATTTTTACTCCCTCAGCTTCTAAGTCAGGTCTTAAAAGTAAGTAGATCGGGGCCTCAAGCGAAAACTCTTTTTGAAGGTCGCAAAAGATTTTTTTCTTAGCAATCATTAACTGAGTTCTTGCATGAATTGAAGAGCTGCTTATCTGTATCGTGGGATTAAATAATTCATATTTTTGTCCTGAAATAAGGTAATATCCTGATGAAAATTGCAAAACAGCCTCTAAAGCTTCTTCACTAAATCGAATATCTCCGGAAAACTTCCATTGTAAATCTTCTTTGGATAGGCATAGCGGGCTTTCCACAAGACCAGAAGAAGCAAGCATGAGGGTTGCTTTTGGATATAAAGCCACTTGAGATTGCTTAATTTCCCAACCATTCTTCTCATTATTTCTTTTGATCAAATCCCAAGATATTTTTCCAATTATCTCTTTAGAATTTTTTGAAAAAATATTTAAATCTGCATTTTTTATGCAAAAACCAGAAACTGGTTCATATATGAATTGAATATCTTTTGCAGACAAAATATCAAGAGCTAAAGGGTTAAGGATTTTCATATTTATGCTTGAGGTACCATGAAGACTTTCTATTAAAAATGACTGGTTTAGGGTCAAATAGCATGAAGCAACCCCCCTTACACTTCCCTCCCCCTTCACATGGAAACCTTCAGGTAGTATTTGACTGGAGAATGAATATCCTGTTTTTTCCACGTGTAATGTTCTTGTGGCTATTTGATAAACTCCCTTTAAATCGATATATCCAAAAGGTCCCTCATAGACAGCATCCATAATTTGAAGAGAATCTGCATCTTTGAATAGCTTGGCTTTTACATAGGAGGTATTCCAGCCCAGTTTTTCAACCGTCCATAATAAAAAATCATATCTCAGTGATAGCTCACACCGGTGATATCGAATATCTTTCCATGATAGCTGCTCACAGTAAACCTCGAGTGCAACTCCCATATTCTCTGAATAATTAGCCTGAATAGCAAATTCTCCGTGAACTAAACTATTGTTTTGATGTAGCCACTTCCTTAAATCTGTAGATAGTAGCTTCACCTCATCCAATCGGGTTATGCATTCTTTTCTAGCCTTCTCAGTGAACTGAAGAGAAATGTCTACATTTCTGATGGTAAGATCTTTCTTCATCTTGCAATTTTCAATCTGCACTGGAATGGAAAGCAAAGAACAAGTTTCTTTATCAAATTGAATAACCACATCTTGAAAGAGACTTACTTTCCCTCCAAGTGTCAGTAGCAGTGACCTTGCATCAGCGATTTCCAGATAAAATTTATTGTCTTTTTTTGGGTCAAAGGTAAAGTCATCTAATGCAATGGCATAGACTCCGCCCCACCCGCTTAAAGAGCCTTTCATTTTCTTTATAGTTGTGAGCATTGAAGAAGAATCAAAAGAAAACTCTGTAGAGGCTTTACAAATTGAATTTTGATTTCCTAATGCAACATCTACATCGGAAAGCATGATCGACAACTTATAGTGCCACTTCCAACCAGAATCGGTATTATGAATAAGAGCGCTGCATCCACCATCATGAATGCTTGCTATCCCCTTAATATTTTTTTCATAGCTTCCTAAAACACGTTTAATAGTATCTATTTTGCATAAATTTTCTATTTTAGTTTCCATAGAAAACGTCTTTATAGCAAAACCCTCTGCATCATAAAATATGGAAAACGGTATAGATATTCCCTCACAAACAGATGTGATCTTTTCTGATTTTAAAATAAAATCTTTCCATTGAAAATTTCCACAAATATTTGAGAGACAAAATTTAGAGGATTCATGGGCAAAATAAGCATCATGAAGCCCAAGCCCCATAGAGAAGCTACCAGTCACAAAATCGTATTCAAAATTTGCATCTTCCTTTGTGAAAAGACCGGTACTTAATGCAATACCACCGTGGCTTAGAAATAAATCTTCTGATGAAAGGGAACCTTTAGCCCTACCATGGGTAATATCGAGGTCCATACCTATATTCCCAGATATAGATATATCTTTTGGAGTAAAAGATATTAGGGGGAAATAGATCGTAGGAAAGATATTTTCGCTTTGAATACGCGCTTTTATCATGGAATAATTGCATTGTGTGTTCCATGGAAGGCTACATATTTTCACGGGTACATGCAAAGCTAAGTGTACATTACTCTTATCTTGATCTTGAAAAAAAATACTATCGCCAATGATATCTATCTGGGAGCCTTTTAATCTTAGATCAAAGCAAGCCTTCACATCTACATTTTGATCAAACTCACTATGCCCTTTAAATAAAGAGATCAAACTAGACCAAGAGGTATTTACATCTACTTTGGAGTGAATATTTGTGATTGGACCACAGGCGCTTAAAAGAAGATTTCCTTGATTCCACTGAGTAGAAAATGTGGAGGGTTCCAGTTTGTGATTTTTATATTTTAAAGATAGAAATGAGTGATAAAAATCGAAAGTTTTTTTGTGATAATATCCATCTTTGACCTCAGCCTCAAGCTCTAAAAATTGCCATTCTGCTTCATTTTTTTTTAATATACCCTGAGAAAAAAATGATTCTGATCCGATGACTTGGTCTGCTAAAAGGATCCTGCAATTCTCGACATGAAGATGGTTCCATTCCAGCCTTGTAATTGTTTTTTTCTCAATCCATACGAGTCCACTACCCTCGATAGCACTCGCCTCTAAGGCCAGCTGAGCAGACCATAAATCTAAATCTCCAAAAAAAGAAAGGAGCTTATCATCGATATTATGTAGATCTGTTTGAAGAATATACTTATCATCTTCCACTTTACATAGCGATAGTGTCAAAGTAGCGTTCGTATCAGGACTTGTCTTCAGTAAAACATCACTTTGCCACCAAAAACTCCCATCTGTCTGAATCACGCCACTCGATGATATTTCACAGGGAAACCTTCGTCCAGCCCCCTCGATAAAAGAGGTAACTTTAATTGTAGGCTCATCGCAGGAGTTAGATATAATCTTTGATTCAATATTAGAAAAAGAAATTGGAATTTCATTGTGAAAACAAATATTTGCTCCCGTTACTTCTAGTTGCGTG
>JBEIFG010000078.1:0-7942 GCA_040382555.1 Chlamydiales bacterium
ACAGACCAGTAAGTCCAGGTCGAATGGAAAAAATGCGTCCATATCCTTTTTGGATAACAATACTCACCTCTTCTTTTGAAAGTGGACGGGGCCCAACCGTAGAAAGATCCCCGCAAAGTATATTCCAGAATTGAGGAAGTTCATCAAGAGAAGTTTTTCTTAAAAAAGCCCCAATTTTGGTAACGCGGGGATCATTTTTGAGTTTAAAATGGCGTCGCCACTCTTCCTTGAGCAGAGGATTTTTATCAAGAAGCGCATGAAGTTTTCGATCCGCATCTAAAAACATGGTTCTAAACTTCCAGCAACGAATCATCTTTCCGCCGGCACCCACTCGTTGACTTGAGTAAAAAATAGGCCCTGAGGAACTCAGTTTCACAAGGATGGCAATCAAAAGATAGACAGGGCTGCCAAGAATTAGTACATAGAGGCTAAATACTATATCAAAACATCTCTTAATTCTTTGGGTACGAACTTGGTTACTTTTTGTGAAAAAAGTGGTAAGGATCAGATCTAGGTCATTGCTTGAGTGCATTTGCATAGGTGAATTCGTTGAAATAGTAATTGCATCTTACGCAAAGATGTTTTTTTAGTATAGATGTAATCCGCCCGCTCCCATAAAATTTTTGTTTTTTTTAAACTAAAGGGATCTTTTTAAAAAAAGGGAAAGGTCTTAAGGACAGCTCGCTGCTAAGGTAAGGCAAGCGAGCTACTTACTGAGATTACAAGTTAAATGCATTTCCTTTAACGAATAAAAAAGCCGGACAAAATTCTTCTGGAGCTGCGCAGTCTCCAAATTTACTTTTAGAGGTGTAGGCATCACCATAGAGAGGAAAAAATTGATACTTGTTTAACTTAACCTGATTGTCTACAGTTTTTTCTGTGCATAAATAGTTTTCTTCGATCCACCATTTCCCCAAGTTCCTATTTTTTTTATTTTGACCTCTTTGAAAAATATACGTGCCATCCTCTTTAAAATACATTTGATATAAAGTTTTTGTGTTACTTGTGGCACCGACTAGGCTATTACCATTAATTAATGCTTTTAGATCCGCAGCATTTATGGGTTGACTTTGCTTTAAAACGTCCAAGACTTGGCAAGATGTTTTAGGAGATTCTGCTCCTGTACGAATGAAAAAAATCCCTACAACTAAGATAAGGATAGCCACCACGGTAAGAAGGTAGCTAGTCTTTTTTGAGGTGTTTTGTTCTGTCATATTTCCTCTGATTTTATTTCGATTTTGAATAAAAAATTTTAAAAATCTTTATATTCATTTCAAATATTGAATTAGCGTAATTTATGTAAAGCTATATGGAGAAATAATTCCGCAATTTTTAAGAGGATCTAAGTAAGAGGTTTTGCAAAAGGCTTTCTAAATAGGGGGATGGCTTTGAGAGGGATTTACATTTTTGCAGGGCAGAAGTGAGCAATTTTTCAGCTAAATCTTGTGCTTGGGGGATACCAAGAAGGGTAGCTGCGGTGCATTTTTCCTTGTTCTTATCTGATAAGATGGGTTTACCCAGTAGCTTAGGATCCCCTATTTCATCTAAAACGTCATCAACGATTTGAAAACAGAGGCCGGAGGCTATTCCTATTTCTTTCAAAAGATGTTGATCGGTGTCACTGGCGCAGGCTAGAATCCCACCAAACTCTAGCGCAGCAGAGATTAAACAAGCCGTTTTTAGACGATGGATAAATGAAAGGGTCTTCCAATCTAGCTGAGTTCCTTCAGTGATGATATCCACATACTGTCCTCCAACCATTCCTTCACCACCGGCACGGTTAGCTAGTATATATATGAGTTGAACTTTTTGATCCGCCAATATACCTTCACTTGTCGTGATCATTTCAAATGCGTGTGTAAGAAGAAAGTCTCCAGTCAAGATAGCTGGTCCTTCCCCTACTACTTTATGAAGAGTCGGCCTTCCACGTCTTAGGTCATCATTATCTAATGAAGGAAGGTCGTCATGGATTAAAGAATAGGTATGAATAAGCTCAAGAGCGCATGCAGGTTGAAGACATATAGAAAGGGTTGCACCTAAAGATTCTGCAGTAGCTATTGCTAAAAGAGGTCTTAAGCGTTTTCCTTTTCCTAAAAGACTATATCTTGCAGCCTGGTATAAAGAGTTATGAGGTTGATCCATCTTTTCAGGCACTAACTGATCTAAAGTTTTTTCTATCCAATGTAGTCTTTCGGAAAGATACGATGAAAAAGACATAATCAACCTATGGTTGCGATGAATAATACCTTATCTATCGTTTAATGGAATAGCATTTTGCATGCCAATTCCGAAATAATTGAAGCCCACCTTTGTCATTAGCTGGGGATCAAATACATTTCTTCCATCAAAAAAAGCCTTGCCTTTCATTAAGGTTAGCGCATGTTGAGGCTCTATCTTTGTAAAAAGATCCCACTCTGTGAGTAAAGCAAGAGCATCGGCCCCCTGGCAAGCATCATATTCACTGGAGCACCAGGTAATACCCTCATGACATAAGATCCATTTTTTAGCATTTTCCATGGCAAAGGGATCAAAAACCCTCAATAAAGCACCTTCATTTTTTAAAGCAGCAATAATATCTAAAGAGGGAGCTTCTCTCATGTCATCCGTATTAGGCTTAAAGGCTAATCCCCACAGGGCAATTATTTTACCTTTAATTCCTTGGTGGGATTGAAAATAGGCTTGTATTTTTTCAATAAGGATTTTTTTTTGCCTCTGATTTGTGGTGTCGACTGCCTCTAGTATCGATGCACTGGATTGTACTGATTTTGCGATAGCTACCAGGGCTTTAACATCTTTAGGAAAGCAAGAACCCCCATATCCTATGCCTGCATTTAGAAATAAAGGTCCTATTCTGGGGTCTGATCCCATCCCTTTTTTTACTTGCTCAATGTTAGCTCCAAGCTTTTCACAAATATTTGCTATTTCATTCATAAACGATATTCTAGTGGCAAGCATAGCGTTGGCAGCATACTTTGTCATTTCAGAAGAAAGAGTATCCATGAAAAGAATTTTTGATCCCTTTTGCGTAAGAGGTCTATACAGTTCCTCCATGAGTGTGCGCGCTTTTTCAGTATCTACCCCTACGATGATCCGGTCGGGAGTTAAAAAGTCTTTCACCGCCGATCCCTCTTTAAGAAATTCCGGATTGGATACGACCTCTATATCGATGTCGATATTGTGCTTAAGAAGGATTGCTTGGATTTCCTTGTGTAATCGATGGGCCGTACCTGTAGGTACAGTAGATTTGTTGACTATGGTTACAGGCTTTAGTATATGGCTGGCGATGGATTGAGCTGCCTTTAAAAAGAAGCTTAAATCACAAGAGCCATCTTCACTGGAGGGTGTTGGAACTGCTAAAAAGATCACATCCGCTTGTTTTACAGAGGTTTCATAGTCTGTGGTAAATAAGAGATTCTGGCTTGAGATTGTCTGGCTCAAAAGTTCTGCAAGACCTGGTTCATAAAAAGGAATAACCCCTTGCTGAAGAGAGGTTATTTTATTTGGGTCAATATCTAAACATGTAACGGTGTGCCCAATCTTCGCAAGGCAAGTGCCTGTAACGAGGCCAACGTATCCAGTTCCGATCATAAGAATATTCATGTTCAAAATCCTGTGGTCATAGGTCTTTTAAACTGCAGGATGCAGAAAGCCGTCTTTAAGTTGAAAGGTTTTATCACAAAGACAAGCTAGATCTGGATCGTGAGTAACTAAAATTAATGTTTTACTTTCATTTTTTACAAAGTCAAGGAGTAGAGTAGAAACTATGTCTGTGTGGTATGAATCTAGATTTCCTGTGGGTTCATCGGCAAAAAGAATATCGGGCTGATTACAGAGAGCTCTGGCCAGACAAGCTCTTTGCTTTTCTCCTCCAGATAAAAACTTAGTAAGCCGGTGCGCTAATTCAAGTAAGCCGACTTGCTTTAAAAGGTGTTGGGCTCTTTGATAGGCAAGCGAAGATCTATTGGTCGGCTGTCTTGCTATTTTAGCAGGCATTAATACATTCTCGATTAGTGAAAAATCTTCAAGCAGATGAAATGATTGAAATATAAATCCAAGATGTTTATTGCGAATCAATGAAGTGGATATTTTGCGGGGATCCTGACCGCAAATAAGAAGCTCACCTGAAGTAGCCGGTTCTAGCGTAGCTAAAATATTTAATAAAGTGCTTTTCCCTGATCCTGACTTACCGGTGATACATATAGATTCCCCTTGGTAGGCTTCAAAGTGGATTCCTTTCAAAATTTCTTGAGGTTGGGGTCCTTCAAAAATTTTGCAGAGATGCTTTGCCAAAAGCAGAGGTTTTTTCATGACTCAGACCTCAGAATGCTGGCGGGTTTCACAAGGCATGCCTTGATAGCAGGAATAAGGCCCGCAATTAAAGCTAGCATCGGGGTTAGCATCATTACAAAAAAGATTGCATTTTCACTAATCGTGCTCGGAAGAGATTTACCGTAAAAGGAGGCGCTAAAGGCATCATGTCCTTGCAAAGTGCTTAATAGGTGAACTAGAGCATCAATGTGTTGAAGGGTCAAATAGGCGGCAAGGCATCCGATGGCTCCTCCTAAAGATCCCATAATAATACCACAGGTTCCAAATATAAAGGCGATATTCTTAGGAGATGCTCCCATTGCAAGTAGAATGCCTATCTCTTTTTTCTTATCATTCACCATAAGTACCAGAAGCGAGATAATATTACAGCAAGCAACCGTGATAATAATAATAGCTATTAAAGAAAAAAGATATTTATCGCTTTGAAACTGCTGCAGCAGTTCTTTGGAAAAGTCATAATCTTTATAGGAAGAAACTTTAAAGTAGTCTCCAACCCCCTTATCTTGAAGCTCAAGAAGGAGTTGTTTTTTAATCAGATCTACTTGGGATAGGTCTTTTAGCCAAATTTGAACCCCATTTAAGGCGATTTTATCGAAATAATGAGTAGTAGTAGAGGCATTGATTGCTCTTGTGACTTCTTTAGGAACGAGGATGCATTTATTGCCCACGGACATTACACCAGGGTCGTAAAATCCAGCCACCCAAATAGGCAGTCTTTGCTCTTGCAGGGAGCTTGCAGTGGAGGCGCTGTAAGAAAAATAGCCTTTATCCCCTATCAAAACCCCATTATCTTGAAAGTTTTTAGGCAATAATACACCAAACTCATTAGATGGGGATTTAGGTAGAAATCCCTCTGAAGATTTCTCTTTTGCTTGTACTTGATACATCCAAAAGGGGGACACTTTGGGCATTTGAGTAAAAGTAGTGGTGGTACGGCTATCATGAACCTCTAAACCTTCCCAGGGAATAATCCCTCGAAGCGCATGCCCTTGCAGATGGGTAATGACCTCAAGTCTTAGGTCACGGCCATTATCTATTTCAAAGATGTTTTGATTCGATAAGGCTGCAGAAAATTGCAAGATTTCTTTACTAAGTATGGGAATAGAGGATAAAACAGGAATCGCTGCCTTTTCACTTAAAAAGAAAAACTGACCATGCGATTTTTTGATGGTCCCTTTCAGTGAGGTGGTTTGATTAGATGGACTGGGTGATGAATCTAATATGATTTGATAAATATCATGACCGCGCATTTGTGCTAGCGCTTTAAACTCCACATCATTGGGAAAAAGATGATGGGGAATTTTCCACATTGGGTAAGAGGTTTTAAGCTGAAGAGAGTTCATGTGGGTGAGAACGGGAAGGATCCTTGAGGCAAATTCACTGGAGGAAATCTTTTGGATGGAAGGGGATTCCTCAGCTCTGGCGTTGCCTAGCTCATGGGTGGATAAAAAGAGTAGGTGGTTGACATCTTTGCTAGAAGGTGGGAGGACTAGGGAATAGAGGTAAGGATTTTTGCTTGGAAAGCTGCAAAGGTAGGACACCTGACTTAAAAAATGAATAGCGTCATGGCTGCGGGGGGAAAAAAGAGGTGCCTTCGTACGAAGAAGCTGCAATTTTAAAAGAGCCCCACTCATTTCAAAATCTTGAAACGCCGAAATGATTCCCTTATTTTTGAGGGTATTTAAAGAGGAGAAAAGGATTTGAATAGGATCTTTAAGCTCTCCGCTTGCATTTTTATCTTTTTCCGGCCAGTGGGGTGGGACTTCGACATCTTCTTCAGAATTATAAGGATCGGATTGAGAGGCTAAAAGTTTTTCTTCAAATGTTTTGGAACGGTAGTTGGATGATTCAGATATGGAATCGATGTGGTAATAGTAAGAGGAGTAATAGTGTTCTGTAGGAGTGACTTGAAGAGGAGCGTTGAGATCAGTAAGTTTTTTGAGCCAATTCTTTTCTATTCCCTCTGTAACGGATATAAATACTAGTACAAGCCAGACCACCAAAGAAATCACACCTACTGACATAAACGCAATAAGTGTGATTGAAAGCTGTTTTTTTTTCGGAATCAAGTATTTAAAGGCTACCAAAAGTTCAAACATTATATTATATCCTTAAGAACTTCAGGCTACCCTATATTTACTTAGCTTCTTTAAAAATTACGTGGCGCTTAAGCGACTTGTCGTACTTTCTAAGTTCGATTCTTTCTGTAGTATTTCTCTTGTTTTTAGAAGTCCAGTAAGTTTCGGCACTTTCTGTACTTTTCATTTTAATTGTTTCTCTTCCACCTTTAGCCATGATAAAACCTCTAATCTTTAAAGTATGACTTGAAATTCTATATAAGTTAGCGAATATACAACAAGGAATTTTTCATATTTTGCTGATGAATGAGCTAGAAATTTTTTTAAAGAAAAAAATTATCTTTTCGAGCACTTAATTTTAATTTGATAATATTTTGATTTATATTTTAATTGAAAAAAAAATTAATTTTAAATATTTAAAAATTATAAATAGATTATTTTGGATCGGTACTTACTAGCAGGGGGAAAAGTATGAAACATGGAAAGTGGATAGCTTTTATTTTACCATTCACTCTGCAGTGGGAAGCGGTGCAGGCAAGTTCGGATATATTCTCCAATTTCCTAAACGAAGAGATCATAGCAGACATGTCTAGTATTCCGAAGGATGCTTCTTTTTGTGAACTAAGCAAAAAAGGGGTGTCGTGTGAAGATAAGTCTTTTTATCAATGCACAGATGGCAAAGTCTCTTCACGTCCTAAAGTAATTCAAAGAAGTACTTCCACTCAAGCTAAGGGATCAACCCAAAAAATGGAAGCCGGCCTGGATAAAGAGGAAAAGTCTTCATCGGATCCTTCCGTCAATGAATCACTCGCTCCTAAAGAAGAGGCAAAGAAACAAAGATCTCCTGTTGTAAAAAAGAAAGAATCCGCCGCAGTGCGTTCAAAAAACCCAAAAGAAGTGCATGCAAACTTTGATCGAAAAATGAACGCTAGGGTGTTAAAAAAAGCTAAAGATTCTTCAATAGGTGCCCGCCTATCTTCCAAAGAAGCTGTGAAATCTGCTGAAAAAGAGCAGCAAAATACCCATCAAGAAAAGGAATTAAGTGCCAAGGGGGAAGCTGAGGTGGTGACTTTAACTCCAAAGGTGCTGGTCGAAGAGGAGGTGGCAGCGACTCTTCAAGAACTTTCTCCTATGCCACTTTCTCCCAAAGAAGTAGCAGAGATTGAAAATTCCGCTCTAGAGCAGCTAGATTCTTCCTTAGAGTTTGAAGACTATATAGCTAAATCGATGGAGCATTTAGGAATTAAAATCGATGACCGTTTGAAAGACCTCTTAGTGGAAAGTATTGTGGAAGAGGTTTCTCATTCCCCGGGCAGAATAGAGCCCCTGCAAGATGTCTCTGCGCAAACATCTAGTCCTTCTTCAAGTATGTCAAGGCCTGTGTCTCCTGACGTATACAAAGATGAATCCACTAATGCCGTGGAATCTTCTACTGAGGAGGAGAAAAAGAGTGAGAAGTCTAAAAAAACAAATCCTTCCCCACCCAATAGTAAGCAATCTAAAAAGAAAGTTTCTGCTCATACTGGTAAACGAGC
>JBEIFG010000079.1:0-7904 GCA_040382555.1 Chlamydiales bacterium
AAAATATCCAATACCAGCTTAGCTCTTGCTATCGGAATAGTTTGGGGAGGGTTTGCACTACTTGCGGGATGGTTTTCAATTCTTGGCTGGGGCATTCCTTTTGTAAAAACTATGGGGGGAATGTATGTGGGCTACTCCAGTTCTTTTTGGGGAGGAATTATTGGAGGTATTTGGGCTTTCATAGATGGATTTCTTGGAGGATTTTTTATTGGAATTTTATACAACTTCTTTAGAAAGAGAAGATAAAGTAGAGCCGCCTTGCTAATCAGATATCCCTGCCCAAGATCTCCAATCTTGCGCTTTGGCAAGAAAGTCATGGATAAGATAGCGGAAAGACTTATATCTCGTAGAAGACTCAACCTGTTGGTAGAGGTAAATTTCCTGGCTAAGGGGATCAATTTTTAAGTAGGCTCCTTTTTCTTGCCATTTGAATATACCAGAAATAGAAAAAACTTGACGAATATAGCTAGGTATTTTTTGAGAGCTTGGATCCAGTATCTTCATGGATAGCTGCCAGCTGTTTAAGCCTACTTTTTCAAAAAAAATATTTATCCCATCCACCCAAAAACCTACTTTTTCCTTATTCTGAACAGTATTTTGGAGAAGTAAGTAGGCATGATAAGACATTAAATTACTATAATTTGATATTTTCATATATAATTATAACAAATTTATTAATATTAATCTAATTATATAGAATCACCCCAATCCTTTTTTTTTATAGATTTAAAATCATCTTTATTTTTTTTTGATATAGTTTTATTTTGCAAGACCCCTTCTTGAGAGCAAACAGATATTTGAACAAAACCTTTTTGAATGTTCGGAAATCTGAGAATCCGCCCACTGTAGAGGGATGTATTTTTTTCTTTAGAAAAAATAAGGTAAGAAAATTTTTCATCTTCGTAATTCAAAGAAGCATGTTTTATTTTTCGATGGATCGAGCTTCTTTCTAGACGGGCATAAAAATGACACCAATCCTCTTTAAGAAGAGGGCAGCTAAGATGATGGGGACAAGGGGCTATTAAATTTGCATTTTCCTTTAAAAGGAGCTCTCTTATTTTTAATATTCTATGGTATCCGGCAGGAGTGCCCGGCTCGATAATCACTAAAGAATGATTTATTTTTTGCCAAATATTTTTAAAAAAATCTGAAAATCTTTCTTCAGGTATCTCCCCTACGGAATAAGATAAAATACCGAGGTCTACTGAGGGATAATTACGATCTTGCGTATAATCTTTATGACTCCATGAAATACGAGAAAGAGTATTATGAGAGCGGGCTAATTCCTGTCCAAGTTGAATGAAGGCAGAGTCAAATTCCCATGCATATAAGTCGTGCATAGATGGGAAATTTTCTATAGCTGCCCATAATCCAGTGCCTGGTCCAGATCCTAAGTCTAAACAACTTGAGGGTACCCAAGCAGGGAATCTATGCATTAATTCCTGCAGCACCCTAAAGATCACCGCATAGGTAGCCGGCATTCTAGCTACAATATATGCCAAGTAATCCATATCATTATTTACATACTTACCCTCTTTCACTGGGTTTCTGTATCTGTCTGTGAGTTGTAAAGAGGCATCTGAGAGCTTTTTAAGAGAACAGAATGCAGTGATATTTTCTATGGATTGCTGGAGTAAAATAGGAAGTTGCATACTTTAGGGGAATGTGAATTAAATGATCATTTAATCTAGAAAAAGAAAGAATTTAATACAAGAATACTTAGGATTTATAATAAATCAACTAAGCTTATTTTTCTTCTTACTCATTTTTTTTATGATAAATAGGGGAATGCCTATTGCTACTAACATGCCCGATATAATGGATATTTCATATGAAATAACCCCCTCATTGCTTACTGCTTCAGGGGGTATAAATCCTAAAATACAAACTACGACAGAGCTTAAACATCCTAGCGACGCACAAATACCCACTCCCCATTTTCCTCCAGGAATTCTAAAAGGTCGAGGAACTTGAGATTTACTAAAATGCAACTTAAAAGCTGCTAAATATAAAAAAATGTATACCACTAGGGCAAGCTGAGCAGTGATTACTGATAAGATCCAAAATGAACTATTCACAGTGGGATAGATCACAAAAGCCAAACAAAGTATAGATACAAGACCTGCTTGAAGTAGTAAAAGGTTAGAGGGGACACCCCACCTATTTTTTTTGGATAAGCACTTAGGTAAACTGCCGTCCTCGCTTGCTACCATTAGACCTTTTGTGGGACCTATAATCCAAGCAGAGATTCCGGACACACCCCCTAAAATAATACATCCAGCTAGAATGGGAATACCCCATGGAATCTGCAGAGAGTTAAAAAATACAGAAAATGCTTGCATAGCTCCAGTCACAAGATTTAAATCTGAGGGGGGAATCACCACAGATACAGCTAGAGAAGAAGTGATGATAGAAAATAAAATAATTCCCACAGAGATAGCTAAGGATCTAGGATAATCTTTTTTAGGATTAATCATTTCCCTTGAGTGGGTAGCTGCCATCTCTAAACCCATTAAACCAAAAAGCACATTGGTTAGATAAGCTATATTTTTATTGGAGGATATCGCAGGAAAAAATGATTCTTTGGTAAAAGAAATTGCCAGAGTATTTCCTTTTTTCCACCAAATCAATCCCAATATAGCAATCAATAACATAGGAATCAAGGTTCCTATTAGAGCTCCAGCGCTGCTAATCCAGCTTGATAGTTTCATTCCAAAAAGATTCAATAGGGTAGCTAACCAAAAAATAATTAACACAGAAATCCCCAGGTAACATTTATTATTTTGTAGGCTTACATCAAAAAAATAAGCAGCAGTTCCTGCTGTTAAAGCAACAATGGTTGGAAACCAAATAACATTATAAATCCAATGTAACCAAATCACAACCAAACTACATTTTTTTCCAAAAGCTTCCCTCACCCATACATAAATACCTCCGGTAATAGGCCAAGCTGTACCTAATTCGGCAGCAATGAATGCCGTAGGGATAAAAAAAAGAAAAGCCGCTAAAAGATAATAAAATATTAAAGAAAAACCATAAGATGCGGAAAATGGCAGCGTCCTAATACTGTCCACGGCAATCACGTTAATCATCACCAACTGAAAAAGGCCTAAATGACGTTTAGGAAAAGAATCAGTAGAGCTCATTCTAAATAAACCAATTAGATTTTTATACAAATTGCTAAGTATAATTTTTTAAAATTATCTAATTTACGATTTACATAAAAAAATAAAGATGTCAATCCAATTTCCAATCTATTGGTTGCTTACCCCAAGATTGAAGATACTGGTTGGCAATAGAAAAATGGCGACATCCCAAAAAACGATGAGCTGAATATGGGGAAGGGTGTGCAGACACCAAAACAGTGTGAGAGTGAGAGATTGGATTCAAAACTCTTTCTACCTTATCTTGAGCTGATTTTCCCCATAACATAAATACAATAGGGTCCCTTCGATGCGCCAAATGTTCAATAATCTTATCTGTAAAGATTTCCCAACCCCTATTCGCATGAGATTTAGGCTCTCCTTCCCTAACAGATAAAATACAATTTAAAAGCAACACCCCTTGATCCGCCCATGAAGTTAAACAACCCTCACCAGATACAGGAATTCCTAAATCACTATTGAGCTCTTTAAAAATGTTTTTTAATGAAGGAGGAACTTTGATTCCCTTTTTCACACTAAAGGCTAAACCATGTGCCTGATCTTTTCCGTGATAGGGATCTTGTCCTACAATTACCACTTTGATTTTTTCAAAAGATACATGGCTTAGAGCATCAAAATATAAGCTCTGATCTGGATAAATTTTGTATCCTAAGGACTTTTCAGATACTAAAAATGCATATAGTTCTTGAAAATAAGGTTGATAGAGCTCTTCCTCTACCATTTTTTTCCAACTTCCTTGCACGTTTGCTATCATTACCTTCGTATCCATCTATGAAAAAAGCCTTTCTAAAAGTTATATAGTGTACCAATCGATTTATTTTAGAAGATTGACAACATTTTTCATCAATATTATAACCTTAAATTTTAAAATTCAATTCTTTAAGGTTTTTTATGAAGTACTTAATTATTTTTTTGGCGCTGATTTTCGGAACCGTTTTTCAAGCAGAAGCTAAGGAAAAAAATACAAACCATAAAAAAAAGCGCTTACACTACCTAGATGGTAGATTATCCCCCAAGGATAAAAGATATAAGACTTTTATGGCTGCCATTAATTTATTGAATCAGCGCCAAGCTCAAACGATTGTAGAAACGGGTACCGCAAGATTTGGCTCAAGTAACTTCGAGGGAGACGGCGGCTCATCTATCATTTTTTCTGATTGGGCTAATGATAATGCGGCTACTTTTTACTCAGTTGATATTAACCAAGACTATATTAACGACGCTTATGAAGCTGTTCAAAAAACCATTCCAAATATTAAAACACCTCTGTTCTTTATATGCTCCGACTCTATTGAATTTCTCAGGAACTTCGGTCAGAGTATAGACTTTTTATATCTCGACAGCTACGATTTTGATGTCAATGATCCTCTTCCTTCCCAGCAACACCATTTAGAAGAGTTAAAAGCTTCCTATAGATGGCTTCACGAAGATTCTGTCATTATGATTGACGACTGCAACCTTCCCTTTGGAGGAAAAGGAAAACTGGCTATAGAATTTCTAACCAAAAGGGGTTGGAAAATGCTAAGAAATGAATACCAGGTGATTTTAGTTAGAAACTAACCTATTGGAATGCACCAAAGAAGCGGTCGATCTTTTTTAATTAAATTTTTGATAAATATCTTTTCTAAGATTTAGACCGCTTGACTAACAACTTATAGATTGACATAAAGAGTAAATACTTCTACGATCTTTTCTTCTTTTAAACATGTGTGTTCTCATGAAAGATTTAGCTGAAAATAATCTCGTACGCTTCACAAATATTTCCAAGAAAAAAGAGACTATGTATGCCAATTTCAAAGTCAAAGGCATCCGCGCGGGAGTTAACTTTGCAGCTTCGATCTCTGTAGATATCTCTGCTGCTGAGGTGCATGCCGGTGACGTTCTTGAAAAAATTATCGAAGAATGTGCTAGAATAGGGGTCAGTGAATTCCGAAAAGCTGAATTTCAATTCGAAGGCATATCTGTAATATAAAATTTTATCTGGGTGTAGCGCAGCTTGGCTAGCGCGTTTGCATGGGGTGCAAGAGGTCGTAGGTTCAAATCCTATCACCCAGATTCTTTTTAGTGAGGTAGTTATGACTAAACTATTACATCTAATTCTTCATCAAAAACTGATCATATGCCAGGTATGTGGCAGGTAATGCACAAATGAACTGTGAGTTAAAAAACGCTTCTACTCCACAAGCTAAAGATGTCGAATACATTCAATCTGCAATGCAACATTATCGAGACAACCAATTGTCTCACGACGAACCGATGAAAGCACTGATAAAGGCTAATCAGAAATTACATAACCGCGTTTGGGGATTAAAAAATGAACAAAAAGACACTGCTTCTCCTTGTTCTTAGCTTTGCTTTTACATGGGGATATTGTAACGAAACCCAGGTGCAAGAAAACCAAGTGCAAGGACTCGAAATGAAATATACTATTGAAAAACAAAAGAAGAAATTTTTCATTGGGCTTGAGCTGAGAACAAATAATGACGAATGCTCTTTAGCAATGCCTGCTCATAAGGACAAGTTTTTTCAAGGGAATACCCCTGCAAAAATCCCGAATAAGATAAATGGCAACATTCTCGCTCTTTATACTGACTATGAAGGGGATTATACACAGCCTTATTCATGGATTCTTGGATGCGAAGTTTCTAGTTTAGACGAGATACCAGAAGGCCTCGTCGGCAAAGTGATTCCTGAATCGAAATATGCTGTCTTTACAACCCAAGGGGAATTTCCCCAAGGACTGATTGCTGCATGGCAAGCAGTTTGGAAAGCAAATCTCCACCGCTCCTACACAAGCGATTTTGAGCTGTACCGTTCTAATTTTGATCCTCAAAAAAACCCAGAAGTAAAAGTTTACATTGCTATAGAAATGTAGAGAATCCCGTAAAAATGTGAGAACGGTAACGTGTCAGAGCCCCAAGCAAACGATAGTCAAATCCTACTTTATCAAACTGAAGATGGACGCCAGTGAATTGAAGTACGACTACAAAATGGCTCTGTCTGGCTAAGCCAAAAACTGCTTGCCGAATTATTTGGCGTCGGCGTCAATACCGTAAACTACTTTGGCTTCGGAGTCTACGATGTATCGCCTTCTTCGAAGGGAAAATCAGTTAAAACATAGGAGTGCAGCCTCCCCAAGAGCTGTAGAAAGACCTAAACCTGTAGTAGCAACACAACCAAATCAAGTGTTTAGTTGGGACATTCCCTATCTTATGTCATCCATAAAAGGGAAATATTTTTATCTATATCTCTTTATGGATATCTACAGCCGAAAAATAGTCGGATATCGGGTGTATGAAAAAGAATGTAGCGAGTACGCCTCTGACATTTTAGAAGATGTCTGTAGGAAGGAAAAAATTAAAAAAGACAAGGTTATATTACACTCTGATAATGGAAGCCCAATGAAAAGAGCGATGATGCTATCAACACTGCAAAGGCTTGGAGTAGTACCATCATTTAGCAGGCCTGGTATTAGCAATGACAATCCTTACTCAGAGTCCTTGTTTAGAACGCTAAAGTACCATCCGACCTATCCCTTTAAACCTTTTGAGAGTGTACTAGAAGCTAGAGAGTGGGTAGCTAACTTTGTCAGTTGGTACAATAATCAACATTTACATAGTGGAATAAAATTTGTGACGCCAAATCAAAGACATGTAGGAAAAGATGGTAAGATCTTGCAAAAGCGTATGCAAGTCTATAAATAAGCCAAAAAAAGGAACCCTCATCGCTGGTCACGAGGGATAAGAAATTGGAAAAAAAATTGCGAAGTGCATTTAAATCCTGAAAAAGGTAAGAGCTCTTGCTTAGAATTTCGGGCGGCCGTATAAAATTAATTTAAGCGACAACTACGCTGAAAGTCACCATTTCTTAAAAAAAGACGTTTTTCATCTTCCTTAAGCTACTAGAAAACCTTATTATCAGCTAGCTCTTGCCTTCGAGTTTGGATTGCAAAATAGGTCTGGCCATTTGCAATAACAAGCTTGTTTGGATCACCGTTTTTTACAACCAAATAGCAGGCGTAGCGAGATAACCTTAGGTCAGCAGCTGGGCGCTGAGCTCCTTTGCCAATGCAGATTCTCTGAAGTTTTTCTTCTCCCTGCTTTTGTTGTTCTTTTCCATTTTCTTTCGTCAAGCGTGCCACCCTTTTTTAGCTTAGCATGCACCCTAGGACTCCCATGCAGGGCTCTTTCCTTTTGATGTTAGACTCTGTAATTCCTAGGGCTTCTACTACTTCTTTTACCTTCTTACCACTACTTTTGTAATGTTTCACTTCGTGGATTTGGAACTCTTTGTCATAATTTTTTTACTGTTCTCATGTGAATCTCTAAAAAATTTGCCTATTTTAAATTTTAAGAGTTCTTTGCCTCCCCTAAATGGCAGCAGGATCAGGTTTGTGGTGTTCTTCCAGCTTTTTCTCATCTTAGCTACAATTTCTTCGCCTTCCTTTATGGTATTTTTTTATCACCAAAGCCACGAGATTATTGTTTCCTTGTCTCTCAAGAAGAGGGTTTTCTTTGGATGTATAAATAATATCCGTTGATTAAAACCTCCACTATCTTCCCTAAGGAAAATTCTTTTACCCATCCCCTTTGATCCGAAATTCTTTATCATACCGTCTTGCATTTCTCATAAAAATCCCTTTTGATGGAACTAAAAAAAGATCGATACGTCCCCAGTGCATCGATATAAAACCTACCTTCCCTTTTAAACCTCATTTAAAAGCTCAAAAATCCCACAAAT
>JBEIFG010000080.1:0-7876 GCA_040382555.1 Chlamydiales bacterium
CCAGGAAGAAGTGTATTGGATAGAGATGAATGATCCGATAAAGATAAACAGGGTTACAAAAACATCATAATTTTTTCTTAGTAAATATTGCCTTAGAGCTAGGGGTATTCCTATAGTTAAAAGAATATAAGGCCACCCTAGCTGAGATAGTCCGACAATTCCTAGCATGACTAAAAAGAGTGCTGAACATATAGATTTTGCTTTTTTTTTACATACGATCGGTTGAGACATATAGGCTCCTTTTTTTCGACCATAAATAAATAGAATTATTTAGTTCAAGGTGAGATATTCTTTAAGGTATTTCCCTGTATAGGAATGCTCATCTTGAGCTACTTTTTCTGGCGTCCCTTGCGATACTAGATGCCCCCCATTTTCTCCTGCTTCAGGCCCTATATCTATAATGAAATCTGATTGAGCTATCAGATCTAAATTATGCTCTACCATTACTAGAGTATTGCCCTTATCGACAAGGGTTTGAAAAATGTGGACTAGTTTAGAGATATCTTCGCTGTGAAGCCCAATAGAGGGCTCATCCATGATGTAAAGAGTTTTCCCTGTGGAGCGTTTAGATAATTCCTTGCTTAGCCTAAGACGCTGAGTTTCTCCTCCGGAAAGAGTTGCTATTTCTTGTCCTAAGCATAAGTAATCAAGCCCTACAGATATCAGTGTATCTAGGATTCTTTTTACTTTAGGAATGCTGTGAAAAAATGTTTGTGCTTCTTTTACAGTCATTTGAAATACTTCACCTAAATGCTTTCCTTTGAATCTGACATGGAGACTCAAAGGGGTTAATCTGTACCCCTTGCAGTCCTCACAGGGCACCTTAACCGGAGGTAAAAATTGCAACGGAATATTTTTTACACCCAGTCCCCAGCAAGAGGTACACATACCCTTGCGATGGTTAAAACTAAAATTTTTGGGTTGGAGTCCCCGACACCTAGCCTCTGGGAGAGAGGCGTATAATTGTCTTAAGGGTGTGAGGATATCTACATAAGTGCTCACATCAGCCCGAGCTGTATGTCCAGCTGGGTTTTGATCAAGGACCAAGCATTTATCTATATGAGAGATCCCTTGTACTTGGCACCCATCTATACTAGCTAAGTCTGCTCGAGATCGGGAAATCAAAGTCTTTTCCACCGCAGGACGAAGTAGATCTAAAATTAAAGTGGACTTGCCCGCCCCTGATACCCCTGTTACGCACGTAAAGCAGGCTGTCGGGATATCTATATTGAACCCTTTTAAGTTGTGTAGAGAAGCGTTTTGAATGGATATATGTTTATGTGAAGATCTTCTTTTTTGGGGTAAGGGGATACATTTTCTTTTGCTCAAATAAGCACCGGTGAGTGAATCAGGATGATCTAAAATTTCTTTAAGAGAACCTTCAGCAACGATTTTTCCTCCATGAATACCTGCCTGAGGACCAAAATCGATAATGTGATCAGCAATTTGTAAAGTCATAGGATCATGCTCTACCAAAAGAAGGGTATTGCCAAGGTTGCATAAGGTTCTAAGTGCTTTGTTTAATAGGGCATTATTATGAGGATGTAGCCCTATGGTGGGTTCATCTAAAACGTAAAGGCAACCGGTTAATCCACTTCCAAGCTGACGACTGAGTCGAATTCTTTGTGTCTCACCACCAGAAAGGGTGGGGGCGCTACGGTCTAGTGAAAGATAGCCCAGGCCTATCTGTTCTAAAAAGTATAGCTTAGAACAAAGCTGCTCAATAGTTTCTTGCAAAAAACTAGCTTTTGAAAAATCAATGGAGCGAATCCTCTTTAGTGTTTGTTCAATAGGGTAATGGCATAGTTGAGGCAGTGAAATGCCGTCTATCTGCACATGACGAGCTAGAGGGTTTAGTCTAGCTCCATGGCACGATAAACAGGTGTTTTGTTCCATGCGAGCAGTAAGCTGAGGACGTATTGTCCCATAGAAAGATTTGCAATATTTTATTAGTGCATTATTAAATCCAATCCAAGAAAAGAAGGTTTTTCCTTGCTTTGCATACTTTCCTTCTTCTGATCCGTGAAAGAAAAATTGCAGTTGAGAGGAGTTTAAAGAGGAAAGGGAATCATCCACATCAATATCGTATTCAGCCATTATATGCAAAAAAATGCGCAAAGAGTTTTTGTTTGCATGATCTTTCCATATCAGTGAAACAATATCTAAGGGGGTAAGCTCCATAAAATCGTTATGCGCTGCAAAGTTCGCTCCATATTGAAAACCAAGACCTGAGCAATCTAAGCACATTCCTTCTTCATTATTGAATGAAAAGGTATGAGGAGTAATGGGAGGATAGGATTTTCCTGTGCTTTCTACACAAAAGGACAAGTTATATATCCTATCTTTATCAGAGGTAGCGGCAATTATAGTTCCCTTCGCAATTTTATCTGCTTGTTCTACTGCTTCAAAAAGTCTTTTGCGGCTTTCTTCATTTAATACGAGCCTATCTACTACAATAAGGAGTTCATTTTTTTGCTTTTTATCGAATGAGATCTCTTCATCAAGTTCATAAAAAACTCCATTTAAGCGAATACGTAAAAATCCCCTCTGAAGTAGCTTTTCTTTCAGGGTTTCCCAAGAATCTCCCTTAGGTGGAGTAAAAGGAGCCATGATGTAGAGCTTTGTGCGCATTGGCAGATGCAAAAGACGCTCGACTACATAATCTTTACTGATAGCGACAATCGGTTGCTTAGTTTCCGGGCAAAAAGCAGAGCCAAGATGAGCATAAAGAACCCTTAAGTAATCATAGGTTTCTGTCATGGTCCCTATCGTGCTTCGGGGATTCCCCGCATGGGCTTTTTGTTCTATGGCAATCGATGCGGAGAGTCCTTCTATGCTTTCTACTTTTGGCTTTGCCATTTGCTTGACAAATTGCCTTGTATAGTGAGATAAAGATTCAATGTATCTTCTTTGTCCTTCTGCATAGATAGTCTCAAAGGCAAGAGAGCTTTTGCCCGATCCAGAAGGACCTGTGCATATGGTAATTTTATCTCTTGGAATGGTAACGTCTATTCCTTTAAGGTTATTTTGCTCTGCTTTGCTGACAACAATAGATTGAATTTTAGGGACCGATATCGGTTGCGTCTTGGGATGGTGCGGCTTTTTATATAAGGCACTACGTATTGCTTCCCCAGTGGGACTATCAATGTTTGCCAATTGCTCAGGGGTTCCGGAGGCTACTACTTCTCCGCCGTGGATGCCAGCCTCGGGTCCGATATCTATAATCCAATCTGCTGTTTTTACAAGATCCATGTTATGTTCGATCACTAAAACGGTATTCCCTTTGTCTACCAGTGAATGAAGAATATCGACCAGTTTTTTTATATCATGAAAATGAAGTCCTGTGGTGGGCTCATCTAAAATATAGAAAGTTTTACCGGTAGAGGGTCTTGAGAGCTCCTTTGCTAGCTTTATCCTTTGAGCTTCCCCTCCAGACAGAGTGGGGGAAGGTTGACCTAATTTTATGTAATCTAGACCGACTTTGGTAAGTAGGGAAAGCTTGCTTAAGATTTTAGGAAATGCATGAAAGAAATCTTGAGCTTGGGCAACTGTCATTTCAAGGATGTCATGAATGCTTTTACCTTTGAATAACACAGATAATGTTTTGGTATCAAATCTACGGCCTTGACACTGCTCACACTCAATCCACTCATCTTCCATAAAATCCATATCGATTTTCGTCATTCCCATGCCACTGCAAAATGGACACGAGCCCTCTTTCACATTAAAACTAAATCTGCCGGCTCCATAGCCAGAAGCCATGCTTTCAGGAAGTTGAGAAAATAGATCTCTTATTTCGTCGAACACTTTAATATAAGTAGCAGGGTTCGATCTCGGGGTCCGGCCTATGGGAGTTTGATCTATGGCAATGACTTTATCTATGAGGTCTAAGCCTTCTATTTTTTGATGAGCTCCTACTGAAAGAGCCCCATGATGATGATGGTTGGTAAGAGCGGGGTATAAAATATCTATGATTAAAGAAGATTTGCCCGATCCAGAAACTCCAGTTACCGCCACAAAGACACCAAGAGGTATGGAAACATTCACCTGTTTAAGATTATGATGAGAAGCCTTCAATATGCGTATCGAAGCTTTTTTTAGTTTTCGTCTTTTTGGGGGTATATCGATAGAAAAAGCTCCGCTGAGATACTTCCCAGTAATAGAATCGGGGTGGCTAATAAGATCTTTAACCGTTCCCTTTACAATAATTTCTCCCCCGTTTTGACCAGCAAAAGGTCCAACATCAACTACTGTATCCGCAATTTCGATCGTTTCTTCATCATGTTCCACCACAATCACAGTATTTCCCTGATCTCTAAGATTTTTTAGAGTACATAAAAGTTTATGATTATCGCGCGGATGTAAACCTATCGAGGGTTCATCTAAAATATAAGTGGATCCTACCAGTCCCGATCCTATTTGGGAAGCTAGCCTAACACGCTGCCCTTCACCCCCAGATAAAGTGGGTGCTGTCCGGTCTAAACAAAGATATCCCAGCCCTACTTGATTCAAGAAAGATAGCCTATTTTCTATTTCTTTAAGCAACTCTGAAGCTATCGTTAGCTCGTGTGGTAGCAAAGATATGGATTGAAAAAATGCTAGCACATCTTGAATAGGTGTCTGAGCAATTTCGTGGATCTTTTTTCCTTGAATGCGTGTGGCTGCAGGGTAAGGTTTTATTCTAGCACCAAGGCAGCTGGGGCATAAAGATTCATGCATCCACTCTTTCATTTTATTTTTATAGGATTCACTTTGAGCTGATTGATATCTTTCCTTAGCCTCGTGCAAGACTCCTTTCCAATGAATAAAATCATGCCATTTTGTTTTTTTGATGGGATGAATAAAAATCATCTTTGTCCATTTATTTTCTGTCCCATGCAAAAATACTTTTTTTGCTTTTTCAGAAAGCTTTTTCCAAGGGGTATCTACAGAAAAATCATAAAGACGAGCTAGATTATCATAGATATTACCAAAGCGTACGGTAGCATAGGAGGAAGCGATGTGGCAGCAATCTTCTGCTATGCTTTTGTTTTCATCAATGACTTTATCCAGGTCGAATTCTTGAGATATACCCAATCCCTGGCAAGAGGGACACATCCCTGAGGGGTGGTTGAAAGAAAAATCAGAGGGCTCTAAGGGTCCGTATGAAATACCTGATTGCTGACAAAATCCGTGCTGGGAAAATAATAACTCTTCCTGAGTATCCACAAATAAAACTTTAACGATTCCCTTACTGCTATCCAGAGCGGTATGGATCGCTTCGGCTAAACGAGTTTTATTTTCAGTGACCACTGCAACTCTATCGATGACTATGTCTATATCATGAGATACTCTGCCATCAAGCGTAGTAGATTCGGATAAATCTGTGATATTTCCGTCTAGACGAACCCGCGTAAAACCTCTTCGAATTAATTCGGCAAAATCTTCTTTGAACTCACCCTTTTTGTTATCAATAAAGGGGCTAAGAAGAATAATTTTTTGCCCTTCAGAACAAGCGTAGATTTTTTCAATAATCTGCTTTTCACTTTGAGGAGTCACAATTTTATCGCTCACGGGACAGTGGGCCGTACCGACCCTTGCAAACAGGACACGTAAAAAATCATAAATGCCCGTCATGGTGCCTACAGTACTTCTCGGATTTTTTCCCGTAGTTTTTTGTTCTATGGAAATCGTCGGAGAGATACCCTCAATAAGTTCAGCATCAGGTTTAGGTAGATCTCCCATGTGGCGCCGCGCGTAGGTGGAAAGAGACTCTATGTATCTTCTTTGTCCTTCTACAAAGATCGTATCAAAGGCAAGCGAAGATTTTCCAGAGCCAGAAACACCTGTAAACACAATCAATTGATTTTTATCTAAAGTTAGATCGACATTTTTTAGATTGTGAACCTTGACATTTTTTAAAATAATTTGATCTTTTTCCATAAAACTATGTATCAGCTCGTATAACGATGATGAAAAAGATTGTAGATAAGATGGTTTTTTTAATCCAAAAGATTAGGGATATCTATAGGGATTAGAACGTCCCTTGTAGTATAAAATAAGAAATTATACACTGAAGGACATCTTAAAAAAACATTTTGAGGACACATGGATGTGAAAACGAAAATCATTTGTACAATGGGTCCCTCAGTAAATTCTTTCGAGAAGATCTGCGAACTTATTGATGCAGGGATGAATGTAGCTAGATTAAATTTTAGTCATGGCACTCATCAAGATCACATTCACACCATCTCTTTACTTAAAAAAGCAAGAGAAGAGAAAAAAGTTCCTCTGGCCATCATGCTGGATACTAAAGGCCCCGAAATTCGTATAGGCAAGTTGGTATCAGATGCTCTGCATTTATCTGCTGGTCAACATATTCTTCTTGTTAAGGACGAAATACAAGGAACGGAAGATAGAATACAAATTTTACCTGCTCAAGTCCTCGAGGATGTAAAAAAGGGTTATACTATTCTTTTTGATGATGGGTATATTATCTCAAAAGTAATAGACAAAACAGAGGAAGGTGTTCTTCTTGAGATACAAAATCCTGGGATACTTAAGAGTCACAAGGGAATTAACATACCTAATGCTGCCATTCGCTTGCCTGCGCTTACGGATCAAGATAAAGAGGATATCATGCTTGGATGTGCTCAGGATGTCGATATGATAGCTGCGTCATTTATTCGCTCTGAAGAGCATGTGCTAGAAATCAAAAAGCTGCTGAATTCGTATGGAAAACCGGATATTTTGGTCATTGCTAAAATTGAAAATCCAGAAGGGGTGACTAACTTCGATAGTATCATTCATGTCGCTGACGGAATTATGGTAGCTCGTGGAGACCTTGGGGTAGAGGTTCCTCTTGAGGAAGTGCCTAGTTTACAAAAAATGATGATTAATAAATGTAGACACATGCATAAGCCAGTGGTCACAGCCACTCAGATGTTAGAATCTATGATAAAAAATCCAAGACCTACACGCGCTGAAGTATCAGATGTGGCTAATGCCATCTACGATGGAACCTCGGCAGTTATGCTGTCGGGAGAAACCTCGGTAGGTGCATATCCCATTGAAACTGTCAGAATCATGAAAAAGATTGCTAAGCAGGCTGAATTAAATGTCGAGTATAGAAATTTTTTAACGAGCGAGAAAAATAAAGGGTTTAGTGACGTTTCCTCTGCGGTGGCTTACGCTTCTGTTCAAACCGCCTATATCACGTCGGCTAAAGCTATTTTTGCTTATACATTTAGTGGGCATACAGCTCGTTTGATTTCTCACTTTCGTCCCGAAATGCCCATCATATCTCTTACAGGAAATACCAAAGTCTATCATCAAATGGCGCTATACTGGGGGGTGGTTCCTGTGGATCCCTTTTCATGTAAAAATGAAAAGGAATCTTTTGAAAAAGCCTCCTCATTTGCAGTAAAACAAGGACTTGTTGGATATGGAGATCTTGTAGTAATTACCTCGGGTATACCTTTTGGTATATGTGGAACAACGAATACGATGTCAGTTGAGAGTATTGGGGATGTGCTTGTTCGGGGGTACTCAGGCCAAGGAATGAAAATTCACGGCAGAGTATGCATCTTAATGAGCTGTAGTGAATTATTTATAGAACATGCCAGAGAAAAAATTGTCGTTTTGGCCAGATGTTCAGAAGAACATTTGCCCATATTGAGTCACGCTTTAGGTATAGTTCTTGAAAATGCGGACAACGATAAAAAATCTGAAAAAATAGCCCTAGACATTGCCAAATCACTTGGTATACCGATTATCATTAGGGCTAGAGGGGCTATGAATTCCTTAAAAGAGGGACAAGTAGTTACTATGGATCCGTCCAAAGGCATCCTCTTTCAGTAATTTATTTCAAACTTTTTACAATGCTCAGGCCCGTGAC
>JBEIFG010000081.1:0-7857 GCA_040382555.1 Chlamydiales bacterium
AAACGAGTTGGAGCTAGAGTTCTTTTTGACAACATTGCAGTTACCTTTGGCAATGGCAACAGATATGGTCTTACAGGACCCAACGGCGCTGGAAAGTCTACCCTACTCAAAATAATTATGGGTATCGAAGAATCAACTAGCGGCTCAGTAACACTTCCCAAAAAAGTTGGATATCTTAAACAAAATATTGAAGACTTTAAAGATATTAGGCTCATCGATGTAGTCATGATGGGTAACCCAAGACTATGGAGTACGTTGGTTGAGAGAGATGCTCTTTATGAACAAGAAATGACAGATGAGGTAGGGATTCGACTTGGGGAATTAGAGGAAGTTATCGCTGAAGAAGATGGGTACAGTGCCGAATCGGATGCTGAGATGCTATTAACCGGTATGGGTATTGATCCCAAAACACACGATCAAAAAATGCATACCATTCCCACTGATAGACAATTTAGAGTTATGCTTTGCCAAGCTTTATTTGGAAATCCAGAAGCTTTAATCCTTGATGAACCTACTAACCACTTAGACCTAGAGTCCATTGGCTGGCTTGAAGAATTCCTTTTGCAGTACTCTGGTGTGTTAGTTGTTGTCAGCCACGATAGACACTTCCTAAATGCAGTTACTACCCATATTGCAGATATCGATTATGAAACTCTTATTATATACCCAGGCAACTATGATAGTATGCTTGTGGCTAAAACAGCTGTGAGGGAGCGGGCAGAAGAGGACAACAAATCTAAAGAGAAAAAAATTGCTCAACTAAGAGAATTTGTTTCTAGATTTGGAGCCGGTACTAGAGCAAGTCAAGTTCAATCTAGAGTACGCGAAATCGAGCGCCTGCAACCTCAAGAATTAAAAAAATCAAATATCCAACGTCCCTATATCCGCTTTTACCCACCAGAAAAACCTTCTGGTCAGATCGTTTTTAAGTCGGAACATCTTTGTAAATCCTACGATAACAAAGTGGTTATCGACAACTTATCCCTAGAAATTAATCGGGGGGATAAAGTGGGCATTATTGGAAACAACGGAAAAGGGAAAACCACTCTTTTGAAATTGCTAGCCCATGCTATTGCTCAAGACGGTGGCAAAGTAGAACTAGGACATCAAGTGCAAATTGGCTATTTTCCACAAAATCACGCAGAAATAGTGGATAAAAAAAGCCCTATGACAGCCTTTGAATGGCTAAAATCTAAAAAAGCTGGGGTCTACGATCAAGACATTAGGAGTATCCTTGGAAAGATGTTATTCGGTGGTGATGATGCTTTTAAATCTCTTGGTCATCTATCTGGTGGAGAGACAGCACGTCTGATCATAGGAAGTCTTATGCTTTGCAACTATAACGTTCTTTTACTTGATGAACCTAATAATCACTTAGATCTTGAAGCGGTTTCCGCCCTTGCCTGGGCCCTGCAAGATTTTAAAGGGACTGTCTTAGTGGCAAGTCACGACAGAGATCTTATCAGTAAATCTTGTAATAAATTATTAGCTTTTGAAGAACACGGAGTACGTCTTTTCGATGGCACTCTTGATGAATACTTTGAAGTAGCTAAAAAATAATGTTTTCAGGATTTACAGCAGCTAAATTCCTATCCCTCCCGGAGACGCAGCGACATAAAAAAGCCAGTGAGATACTCCGGGAAATTCATCAAGGGAATAAATTATTGATCTCTTTGTATAATGAGATTTGCACCTGGATGGAGATAATTGAAATACCATGGAACTATGAGCAAATAGCGGATCGTTTCCACTTTCACTTAGTGAAATCTGGAGTTAGCTGGCAAGAGCACAACTTACTAATAGTTAGAGAAAAGGATAGGGTATCTTCGGCTCCTTTTCTTCCCATAGCTATTTATTTAGATAATCTTCGCTCCGCCTTTAACGTGGGAAGTATCCTCAGAACCGTTGAGGCCTTTCGTTTAGGATCTGTTTACTTCTCCTCTTTAACCCCTTTTACGGATAACCCGAAAGTCCAAAAAACTTCCATGGGAACCTTTGATAAAGTCCCTTGCTATCAAATTTCTTCTTTAGAAGGATTACCCAGACCCTTTATTGGTTTGGAAACAGCAGATTTCGCACCCCCAATTCATACATTTACATTTCCTTCTTCCTTTACTTTATTTATGGGGAATGAAGAATATGGTCTATCCAAAACCACACTCCAAGAAATAGACTGTTTCATTCAGATCCCTTTGATTGGATCTAAAAATTCTTTAAATGTGGCCTCTGCTTTTGCTATTAGCGCTTCTAATATTCGACAGCAGCACTCATGCAAATCCTTAATTGCTTATTGACAATTTAATCCCGCCAAATTATCACGAAGTTAATGACTAAAGATAAAAAAAAGATCTTTCTATAAGACTAAAAATCTAAGAGTCATTTATCTATTGTAAGCATCGTATTGTAGTATGTAAGTAAAGGAAAATATCGGTGGCAAAAATTAGTGGGTTCAATAAATCACACCTTTTGGCTTCACCTTCCTTGAATACACCAAAAACCGCAAAACTATTTCGTGATCAAATTGATTATTTAAATGGTTACTTGAAAGATCTTCTTAAGCAACCAAATTTATCCCAAGACACACAATTTTTAACCAAAATAAAAGGCGCTATTCTCGCCTTAGCAGAGACCTCCAAACAAATAAATGGGGAGTAACCCTATGCTGTACGAGAACCTTAAAGATGCTGCTATCATAGTGCATAATATCCTGAACCAACCCCTGTCTATACAGGAAAATAAAGAGGATATTACCATGCTTAGTGCAGCAATAAGCTTTGATGAAAATGGAATGCCCGCCTCCCACCTGCAACAAGTAATGCAAACATTTGTTGAGTATAGTGATCCTACAGAAACTCTAATTAGAGAGCTTGATATTCTATCTGAAGAATTAACTCTTTAATTTACTTAGGAAAAGATAATTGCTTTAAGTCATCCGCTATCCAAGTATTGGGGAAAATAGCGGATGCCTCTTGGTGAAATTCTGACAAATCTTGGTATCTTGCTGAAAAATGTGTTAATACCAACTGCTTAGCTTTTGCCTCTTTGGCAGCTAAAGCTGCTTGTTTTGCTGTGAGATGGTGATGTTCTTTAGCCAATTCCTTGTGCTTGTCTAAATAGGTACTCTCACAAACAAATAACCTAGCCTCTTTTGCCAATATTTTTAACTCTTCACAAGGAACCGTGTCAATTGCCACAGCAATAGAATCCCCTCTGCGAGTATGACTTACTTCTTGTAATTGTACCCTACGACCCTCTAAGAATAGCTCCCCTTCGTTCTCCAACTGCCTGACGCTGGGTCCAGATACACCCAAATCCTTTAGTTTTTGCTTATCAAATTTAATAGTATCAGGCTCTGTAATACGCCACCCAATATTATCAATAGACCCATGAGATAGAAATGCTGCTTCTATTTTGAAGTCTCCATCCTCCACCACTCCCGCTTTACTTACGGGATGTTCAACCACGTGGATCGTCTCATGATAGATACTACCAAAGCGAAGTCTGTCAAAATAAACCTTACCACTTGCAGGATAATAGCAATGGATAGGATGCTGCACTTTATCTAAATTTAATCTCATTAACATCGATCCTAAGCCAAGACAATGATCCCCATGAAAATGACTAATAAAAATGCGGGTAACGCAAGTTGGGGCTATGTTTGCATAAATAAATTGCCTTTGAGTCCCTTCACCAGGATCAAATAGCAGCCCCTCTCCATTCCACCGGATTAAATATGCTCCATGATTTCTAAAGCGGGTAGGCTGCTGACTTGCACATCCTAGTATAGTCAAATCTCGAACTGTCATTAATACTCACCACGTCCAAAAAATTTTATTCTCCCTATTAATAATCCAGTAAGTCCACCTGCCACATGGGCAGTGTTGGCCACATTGGGCATCACCTGGGAAATAGCAAAATAGTGTAACCCATATGAGACTACTTCTAAAGCAAACATTGCAATTACAAATAATAGAATAAAAAATGCCGTGGCTTTTTGCAGAGGATAACCTTCCCAAGGAGCTTTTTTCTGCCTACTCCATATGAAACCAGTCATTCCCACTACTACACCTGAAAATCCTAAAAAATAAGGACCGCTCATCAAATACTGAGCCACATTAGCAGCTATAGCAACGATAACAATCATCAAAAACATTTTTCTTTTGGATAATCTTTCCTCGATTTGTTTTCCTAAAACCCATAGCCATGCCATATTAAAAATAATATGTAAAAAATCACTATGTAATAAGCATGGAGTGAAAAGACGCCAAAGCTGACCCTGCCTTTCTTTTTCAAACAAGTAAGAAAAAGACCCCTTAACCTCTTTGGTTTTTCCTTTATCAAGAAGAAAGCTATAAAAACCCCTCCAAGAAGGCATACTTTCTGCTGCCTGAAGTTGTGTTTGAAGATAAGGAGATAGATTAGAAAAATTTAGGCTGGTGTCTTTGGGAAATTGATGGGCAATTGTTTCGATAGCCTGCATGGACTGCGTGTAATCTATCATTAAATGTTTTTGTAACGGAGTAAGTAGTATTTGCTCCCCTGCACGCCCATATTTTTTTTCAATACTATCTCTTTGAGAGCTATCTACTAAAAATAAAGCAGTACAGACAAGTAAAAATAAATAGGTGAGAAAATAAGTCCAAGGAGTCATTATTTTTTTTACAGAAACCTTTAAAGCTTTACCCTTTTCCTCTACTTTGAGTTCATGGACTTCTTGGTCAAGGGTCATTTCTTCAGAACTAATAGTAAATATTTTAGCGCTGGGATCTTCTTTGAACTTTAGATACATATCAAAAGCCCGCTCTACTTGATCTTCCTCAACAACCCATATTCTGTATTTTATTTGCCCTGTAGAAGTATCTGTAAAAGAATCAAAATTGCTGGAGATCTTTTCTTGTTTTAACAGACAAGAAAAATCAAAAGCTTCCTTTTCTAAATCAAATTCACCAATTAATCGCATGTGCTAACTATTTTTTTTATAATTTGAGTGGTAGAAAGCCCTTGAACTAGGGGGACGATATGAATGCGCCCCCCATGCCGTTTTACGACTTCAGCTTCTATACAGTTTTCTCCGTATTCAGCCCCATTTGTGTGAACATCGGGACGAATTTTTTCCAAAATAGAAATCGGATCTGTTTGTTCAAAGTAAGTAACAAAGTCCACCATTGATAAAGATGCCATCATCTGCATGCGATATAATAATGGTATTATGGGTCTTTTAGAACTTTTATATTTTTGAATCGATGCATCACTATTTAATGCCACTATGAGTACATCTGCTTGTAGAGATGCTTGGTAAAGCATCTCTACATGTCCTGCGTGCAAAAGATCAAAAGAGCCATTTAATGTTCCAATCGTTTTACCCAAAGTTCGTAGCTGGCTAACCTTACTTTCTAAGGAGGATTCCTCTAAAAATTTACAGGAAATAGCCTCCTGAAAGGTTTTATTTTTTTCCGAAAGCAACATGAAAAACCTCTTGATAATCACTCACAAAATGCACTTTCATACCGGCTTTGATGTGTTTGGGAAGCTCGTCATAATCTCTTTGATTATCTTTTGGAAAAATTAAAGTTTTTAAGCCAGAGCGCTTACCCGCGATAAATTTCTCCTTTACACCGCCTATAGGAAGTACTTTTCCAGTGAGGGTTAGCTCACCTGTCATTCCGATATCTGGCGCAACATGCTCATTATTTAATAAAGAGATCAAAGCCGTTACCATGGTAATGCCTGCAGAGGGACCATCTTTAGGGGTAGCTCCTTCGGGGATGTGTACATGCACCTGACTTTTTTCAAAAAAGGGTCTATCTTTTGCATATAAATCTACTTTGCTGTGAAGATATGTCCAGGCAATTTGTGCAGACTCTTTCATTACATCTCCCGCCTGTCCTGTCAGCTTCATCTCGGTTTTTTCTGCATTTACACGAATGGCTTCGATATAAAGTGTGGCTCCACCCATTGATGTCCAAGCAAGACCCATACTTACACCAATAGGAGTTCGTTCATAGAAGCGATCTGAGGTAAATATTGGTTTACCTAAGTACTCTTTTAAGCTGTCCTCAGAAATTGTATATTTATGAGGCTTAAGCTTTTTCTTTTTATCTGCAGACCCATCTCTTGGTTTTTCTCTAACTACTTTTAAAGCAACTTTGCGAAGCACTTTTTTTATATAGTTTTCAAGATTTCTAACCCCAGCTTCTCTTGCGTACCCATTTATTATATCTTTTATACCCTGCTTAGTAAAGCTTACCTGCGATGCTTTTAAACCCATGCTTTTACGGTTTCTTGGTATAAGATAATTTTCTGCAATGGCTAATTTTTCCTCGAGTATGTATCCAGATAGGCGAAGTATTTCCATTCTATCCCTTAAAGGCTCCGGAATCGCGTCCAAAACATTTGCTGTAACGATAAAAAGAACGTTGGATAAATCACACCTTACATCTAAATAATGATCCAAAAAATCCTTATTCTGCTCAGGATCTAGTACCTCCAGTAAGGCAGATGCAGGATCCCCGTGATAGCTATTTCCTATTTTATCTACCTCATCTAGCATGATAACTGGATTCATTGTCTGGGTAAATTTTAAAGCCTGCACAAGCTTACCGGGCATGGCTCCCACGTAAGTTCTTCTATGCCCTTTAATTTCAGCCTCATCCCTCATTCCACCAACCGAAAACCGATAAAACTGTCTATTTAGAGCTCGGGCAATGCTTTTTCCAATACTTGTTTTTCCAACACCTGGCGGTCCCATAAGCCCGATAATATTTGCTTTGACACCACCCGCCAGCTTGCCGACGCTAATAAACTCCAAAATCCTCTCTTTAATATCTTTGAGCCCGTAGTGATCTTCATCTAATACCGTTTGGGCATGGTCTAAATCAAGTGCCTCTTCACTCATCATTCCCCATGGAACTATGGTTAGCCAATCTAAATAATTTCTACAAACTCCATACTCAGCAGACTGAACCTCGAGCATACTCAGCTTTTCCATTTCGTCATTTATGACACTTAAAACATCATCAGGGACTTTTCGTTTTTTTAAGCGAGCTTCAAATTTTTCAATATCTACTGTTTTATCTTCTTTTTCTAAGCCCAGCTCTTTTTTTATAGTTTTAAGCTGCTCCCTTAAAAAGAATTCTCTTTGCGTTTTTGAGATAGTAGCTTCTATTTTAAGGTTTATACTGTTCTGTAGTCTGCTCAAGTCTAATTCTTTTTTTAAAAGAATTAACGCCTTATCTATTCTTCCCTGCAAATCGTAAGTTTCTAACACTTCCTGCAATTCTTCGCGCGAAGCTGTGGTGAGAGCTACCGCAAAATCTGCGAGTTTGCCTGGTTCTGTAAAATCAGAATGACCCAAAAATATTTGTAGTTCTTCTTTAAAAAGCGGATTTAGTTTTAAAAGCTCTTTGATGGTCGTAATTATACTTATCGAATACGCTTTCAGTTCTTTTGAAAGCTTGGATGATTTACCCTCTTTGTACGAAACCTTTGCTTTTAAAAATTTACCAGACTTTATTGGCTTCTCTATGGTAACTCTTTTCTCCATATTCAAAACAACCTGAGCACCGCCATGTTCCATAGGGATAATTCTTAAAATTCTAGCTAAAACTCCCACCGTATGAAGATCATCGAAGCCAACCTTATAGATATTTGCATCTTCATGTTTAGTTAAAAAAAGCCCCATGGATTTATGAGGGGATTTTGCTACATTCTTGAGGACTTCATAAAATTGTCCTGGCTCGATGACTAAAGGTGCTGCCATGCCTGGAAAAAAAGGTCGTCGGGTTAACGGTATAACGAACACCTGGTCAGGAGGTTCTTGAGCCCCTTTTTCTCGCTGAAGATCCTGACGAACAGAAT
>JBEIFG010000082.1:0-7845 GCA_040382555.1 Chlamydiales bacterium
GACAGAAAGCCTAAAAATACTATCTGCCATCGGATCCAAAAGCTTACCAAGCTCAGTGACTTTATTATGTCTTCTTGCAAAGAAGCCATCAAATACATCCGATATCTCAGAAAAAAAGGTCAGCCCTAGTAAGATATAGGGTAGGGATTTTAAGGTAATACCAAAATCTTGATAATACAAAAAAATTATCATAAAAATAGGGCCGAAAAGAATTCTAGAAAGAGTCAAGCATAAAGGAAGGCTCAAGCTCATACCCCCTGTCAAAAAATTAAAAAATACAAGATTTCTTCACATACTAGCTTTTCTTCGAAGAAAATGAAAAGAAGAAAAAAAAGAAAATTATTTTTTAGAAGAGCTTCCTATGTGTTTATAAAAATCCGCTAAATCATTCTTTAGAGAAATAAGGTTATACATATTAAGGTACATCATGTGCCCCCTGGATAAACCTTACTTGTTATATTCAATTTAAGTTCGCTATTGAGCTGCATGTGATTGAGTGTGTATTCTGTGGCAAAATAGGGTGTGGCTAAATCGTAAATACCACTTGCCACAAATACTTTCATATGAGGATTAAGGATCATAGTTTCATAAAGATCTTGTGATACATTGAGGAGAAAACTTCTTTTTCTTTGAAAATTCCAGGGAAAAAAGATTCGCTAGTAATTTATATTCCTCTGAACCTACCCAACCTAGATCCTCATGCAAGTAGGCATTAAATGTGGCAGCACAAGCTTGAGTGAATCGCTCGCAGCTTGGATCATATAAAGCGTGGCTCTCTATAGGATAAATCTCATCCCCCTGGATGCGGCTATCATATCTTCCAATGAACTTACCCTCTTTTTTAAGTAATTCCTTACCAAACGTTGGTACGGTGGGACGCATATTGCTATTTAGGATAAAATCTTTTGAAAGCCCAGTAAAAAATGCCATTTTTTCAATGACTCTGTCCTTAATTTTTAAGTCAAGTTTATCTCCTTTAATCAGGGCTAAGTTATATTCCATCAAAGAGAAAATTTCTGCGTCCTTCAAAAACTCATCGATGGATTTATTAGTATTGACCTTCTTGTGGTACCATGAGGCAGCAGCATAACTCGGAAAAGCTAAAATAGAGGCTAGATCGTTGGAGAAATCGCCTCTTGGAATTGTTTGCCAGTCCAGAACACTTGAGATAAGCACAACCCCGTCAAAGGCCATAAAAGCAGTTTCTCGTAAATACTCAGCGAGTCCTGCAGCTCTGGTAGTCCCATAACTTTCGCCAATTAAAAGCTTAGGCGATAGCCATCTCCCATTTTGAGTCACATACGTGCGTATGAATTCAGCAACTGTCTCAATATCCCCATCTACTCCAAAGAAATTCTCTCTATCAACCCCATCAGTAGCCTTACTAAAGCCTGTGCCTACAGGATCAATGAAAACCAAGTCAGAAAGATCAAGAAGAGAGTATGGATTATCCTCCAGTCGGAAAGGGAATTCGGGAAGTCCTCCTGAGTTGCAAATGACTTTTTTAGGCCCTAAAGCACCGATATGAAGCCATACTGAAGACGAGCCTGGCCCCCCATTAAAACAGAAGGTAATAGGCCTTGAGGAAATATCGATACCCCCTGTTTTTGTGTAAGAAATATAGAAAACATTTGCTTTAGGCTGTTGTTTTTTATCCTTTATAGAAACACTTCCCACCACTGCTGTAGGGTATTGTTTGATCCCCTATGGCTACAACATGCTCTGTTTTAATCAAATGATCGCTATTTGGAGCTACATTTGGCAAAAGAGGAGCCGTAACTAGAGCTTGGGTGGATTGAGTACTAGAAAAAAGATCTGCATGATAAGAGCTGGCAAGTAGAAAAGAAATGGATAAAATGGAAGCAGAAAATTTCATACGATACCCTTTTGTGCATCTAGTAATCAAAAATGTGCAAGGTAACATAACCATTTCAAGTTGACAACCCTATTGCAAAGGTTCTAGCGCTATTTTTTTTAAAGCTCAATCACTTGAGGGATATTTTTTTTTAAATCATCAAATTTTTTAGCAAGCACAAGGACATTTTCTTCTGATAAACTGCTATTTTGAATCTGTGTTTTGACTTGCTCTCTCTCTTCCATCCAATTCTTTAAAAGCACCTTACGAACAGATTCTATCACTCCCTCCTTGGCTTTCTGTAAATTAATTTTCCGGTCCATAATATCAGATAAGATTTGATGTTCTTCTGGGGAAGAAATAAGGGAGCCTATCCTATAGAAATCTATAGACAATCCCTGCTCAAAAACCTGCAATATGGCCTCGTAGATCAATTTACAAGGGATGCATTTAAATTGGCTTGGTGCCAGGTTAAGTTTAGCAAGTTGAATCCATTTCGTTTGATGCTCTCCATCAAGTAGAATCCACCTGAGCACATCTGTTTCTAAAATTTTATTGGGATCAATCGACCACTTGGTAAGGGCTTGGGGTCTTGGAACCAAACTATCTGCTATTTGCATTCCCATCCCAATGGTAGCCTCTGGAATACCAGCAATGGTCGCTAATTTCCTTAAGCTTTCGTGAACATGCACAGGATGATCCCATTTTTTTATGCGGGAAACTAAGGATTCAACTACTTCATTTTTTTTAGCTGGAGATACCGATCCACTACCTAGCCAATATTCATATACAAACAAAAGATACTCTTTAGCTTGATCTAGTAACCTTTGAAATGCTTCAGGCCCCTTATCTTTTAAGAAAGTATCTGGATCATTGCCCTCTGTCATTTGAACCACAGATACTTCAATACCTCGCTGCTGAAATAAATCTCCAATTTTTACTGAAGCCTCTTTTCCTGCTTTATCGGCATCAAGAGCCAAAAAAACATGATTTACTCCGAGGGAAACTAACTCTTTTACGTGACCTTCCCCGAAAGCTGTCCCTTGACCAGCCACTGCATAAGGGAAGCCAGCATGAATTAACCTAAGGGCATCAATCTGTCCCTCCACAATTAAAGCCTTCCGCTCCTTGGCGATCATTTGTCTTGAGTAACTGAGTCCAAATAACACATGGGATTTTTTAAACAGAGGAGTTTCGGAGGTATTAATATATTTACCCCCAAAGGTGTCTTCTTTAAATTTCCTTGCAGAAAAACCAATTACAGCACCCAAAGCGTCTCTGATAGGGAAAGTGATTCTTTCTTGAAAAAAGTCTCTTTTTCTACCTGATTGGGAGATGGATATTAGCCCAGCTTCAATTAAAATTTCCTCTGTCATACCCTGATTTCGTAGCAGCTGCGAAATGGAATCTGATTGCTTTAGAGCATAGCCTATTTGAAATTTGCGAATAAACGTAAGGTCGATTCCCCTGGCATAAAGATAATCCAAAGCTTGGTGACCTTCTTCAGTATGCAATAAAAAAAATTGGTAGTATCCACAAGCTTTTTCAAGAGCTACCTTCAGTTGTAATTTACTCGGCCCTTTTTGAGAGTCTTGCTGTTCTACTCTTTCTAAGGCCACCTGAAATCTTTCAGCCAGACTCTCAATAGCTTCCACAAAGCTCATCTTCAGATAGCCCATTAAAAAAGCAATCGCATCTCCATGTGCGCCACAACCGAAGCAATGATAATGAGTATCTCCTTTTTGAATTACAAAAGAGGGGCTTTTTTCATCATGAAAAGGGCAGCATGCTTTATAACTCGCTCCGGCGCGCTGCATAGGAACATACGAAGAAACCACCTCCATTAAGTCTATTCTATCTCTTAAAAGGTCTAAACTTTCCTTGGAATATAAGGACATACCCTACCGCATTTTTCTTTAGCCTCTTTTATAACTGCTCAACTATAGGCCGGTCAATACCTTTTGCTGCTTTTTAAAATAGATTTCTTTATGTAATTTATTATTTTTAGAAAAAGAAATGATAAAAACACTTTGAAAAAAGGTTTTCCTTCAATTAGATTAGCTAGTTTTAAGCAAGAGCTAAAATTATGGTAGAGCAAGCTGACTCCAAAACTTCTCATGCGGACACAAGAGCTTCATACGTCGGTCCTATTTCCGATCCTGGACTGGCTATGCTTCGAGAGCAGGTGAAAAATATAATGATTCCTCTTTTAATCAGAGTCTTTCATATAAAACTTGAAGTTCAGCAAGCCTCTAGTCCTCCCTCTCGATTTTATAGTAAGCAGCCTGAAGAAAAAGTCCAAGAATTAATTGATCAATTACATAAGCTCGATCAAGATCTTCAAATGATGATAGGGTGGTGTCAAAGCTGCCGCTCACAGGTACAAAAGGTCACTACCGAGGTAGATCAGGAGCTTAAGCCACGCAGCCAAATTCATTCCGTTGTATCTTCCAATCCCAGTGTCCAAAAATCATACACTGAGGCAATCTCCAGCCATCAAGACACCTGCAATCAAACGCGTACGCTTCCATCTACCACGGAAGATGATTCTGCCCCTTCAAGTCTTTCTCATAAACCTTCTTGGTGGGATAAAATACTAAAATACAAACAAATAAAAAAAGTGCGATAAATGAATGCCGCTTATTTTTGCTGCTTTAAAATTCTTTCAAAAAAGAAAAATGCATTTTTATGAGTGATGTTATCAATGTATTTTTTCAACTCTTTCTTTTCAAAGATCATATCTATAAAACAAGGATAGCATGAAGAGTCTGATAGCTCTGGATAGAAGGATAAATCGCTTTGATACTTATCCATCATGTAAGAAATATCCATATCTTCAAAAAAATCTGCGCCTAAAGAAAGGGTTTTTTCAGCATGAAGATCGATAGCATGTTCAATATGTGCTATTAAATCACGATAAGAATTAGCACCTGAAAAAAGAGAAAAAAAATTCAAACCGATTACCCCTTTGCGGCGTATAATCTCTTTAGCGAAATCGTCGGCTAAGTTTCTTTCTTTGTAGGTGACCGATCTGAAATTAGAATGACTTGCTAAAACTGGTATCTGCATATTCTTTTTTTCAATCCAGTTAAAGAGGTCATCCATAAGAAAGTCACTCGCATGGGATAAATCCACAGGGATATGATGTTCGTTCATCCATCGAAGAAGCTCTTTCCCATCTTCTTTAAGCCCCACATTTGATCCGACTCCACCTCCATATCGATTCTCTCCATCCCACGTTAAGCTGATATAAGCAACGGATCCTAAGGAGGCTTTGATCTTTGTAAGCTCTTGAATCACCTCTTTAATCCCCGCAGAGGGATGCGCGATTCCGGTAGCATTTTCAAAAGCAGGTATGAGCTGAATCTTTTGGTCTAAAGGAGCGCTGAGATCTATGTTCAGTAGCTCATTTTGAGCAAGTTGCACATATTCTGGATATTTTATAGGTAGTTCAAAAAAAGACTGAACCTGTTGTTTAAAGCTATTGACGGCGCTAGCCTCGTTTGCCACATAAATAGCTACGACCTGCAGCGCTACACCACCAGATCGCATCTGAGGGAGGCTGCAACGGGAGGCTTTATCTAAAGCATTTCTAGACGAATGTTTTGATAAATAGGATAGTAGATCGCAGTGTAAATCGATAATTGGATATCTTTGAGTATGCATGAAATCGTGCCTATTCTTTTGAAATTGAAAAGGGATTTTACTTATTTATTTTAATTTTTTTGAAAGTTTTTTAGTAAGAAATGCTTATTTTTTGAGAAATTCTACCCTTCGTGATATACTATTTTCCGCTATACCAAGGAATTCACTTATTTTTTATGGAAGCTATAAAAAAAACATCGCTGGTTTTACCAGTGCTCCATTTTAAAGAACAAAATCAGGCATCTGTGCTATCAGACCTAAAAATTTTGATATTAGAAAAACTTTTTACCATGGAAGAGAAATTATCTTCTTACTCTGTAAAAAATTTATATCAGCAGATCCAAGAGAACCATCAAGCCAATACCTTGACACACCTTAGGCGCATTATACATCAGCAGGCTAATTTAAAAAAATTCACATACTCTCTGCTTGTTACAAAAAAATAATTAGGATGGTTTCATGTATTTACATAGCACTACGATTGAGGACTTAAAAATTTGGTTGCAAGATCAGGGAGAAAAAGCCTTTAGAGCTGGGCAAATTTTTGAATGGGCCTATCAAAAATTGGCCATCTCTTTTGAAGAAATGACCAATCTGAGTAAGCCCCTGATCCAGAAACTCACAAGCTCTTTAAAGATGGCTTCTTTGCGCCTAGTTAAAAATGAAATTTCTGCCGATAAGCAGACCATAAAATATCTATGGCAACTTCAGGACGATACACTGGTAGAGTCGGTATTGATTTTAGCTCCAGGCAGACAAACTGTTTGCGTATCTTCTCAAGTCGGATGTCCCGCCAGGTGCGCTTTTTGTGCTTCAGGAAAAGAAGGGTTGATTCGTTCATTATCTGCATCTGAGATTTTTGAGCAAGTACTTATGATTCACAGAGACCTAGCGCAAAGAGGACTAAGAGTATCTAATGTGGTCTTTATGGGGATGGGAGAGCCGCTTGAAAACTATGATAACGTCATTAAAGCTATTCATCTTCTCAATGATGCCAATCGTTTACATATCTCTGAAAGACGTATTACCGTATCGACCGTCGGTGTCGTTGAAGGTATACAACGTTTAGCTCAAGAAGGGCTTGGAGTAAACCTTGTACTATCCCTACATGCACCGAACCAGCATATTCGAAAAAAAATCATCCCCTTTGCTCGAAAATATCCTCTAGAAGAGATCCTAGCTAGCATGCTATTCTATCATCAAAAAACAGGAAGAGACCTAACCTATGAGTATACTCTTTTGCAAGGAATTAACGATCAAGCTCAGCATGCAGAAGAGCTAGCTGTTTTAATCAAAGACCACCCATGTACGATTAATTTAATTCCTTATAATCCCGTTCCAGGCCTTCACTTACATCGTCCTGAAAAAGAATCTATTGAACAGTTTAGAGAGATCTTAGAAAGAAAAAAGATCGTGGTAACCTGGCGTTATACAAAGGGAAAGGATATAGCAGCAGCTTGCGGTCAGCTAGCTTTAAAAAAAGCAGAGGAAAAGCTCCATCTCATTTGATGCAGTTTATCCAGCATTTTCAGTGACTGAAGTGCTCATGGAAAAATAGCTGATTCGATTCCCAGTTTGATTATCATTACAGCTAAAAAATTGCTCTTCCGTGTAATTACTAAAAGAGCCAAAACTTGCCTTTTTTCCTATACCAAAAGGAGATAACATCAAATGAGTTACACCTTCACCCGCTAAATATACATCTTCTAGAACATTTAAAAAATTAAAGCCTGTATAAATTAATTCATTCAAATGGCTGTTTGTATACATTTCCTTTGGTTTATAAGATGTACTAGTAAACCTATTGTACAGATCGTAAGCACCTACCCCCATGTAGTGGATAATATTTAGACCCAAAGCTAATACAGCGATGGCTGCATCTACTCCTCTAGTGAATACACCTAAAATATGAAAAGCTTTAGCTGCATTTGAGCCCGATTTTTCAATTCTATATTTCAGATACCGGGTCGCACTCCCTGCGTTAAGATCTGCTTTTTTTTCTACATCAAAGTCCTCAAATGCTCCGGCATCAAACATTTTTATGGTTCTCATGACAACAATAGAAACTAAAGAAGGTGTAGATGAAAACTTTATCCCCTCTTGTAATAAGTTAAAAGCTGTACCTAACCTTGTCTTTTTATCTCCTTGAGTGAGCTCTAGGGAAAAGACTTTTCTGGCCACATTAAGAATACAAACAATTGGGTATTGGGATCCCTTATAGAAATAAAGGGATACATCCTCCGCTACACAAATAGCTTGTGCAGGTATGTACAAAGCCCGGCGTCCCACACGATTCCATACGGCCTCATTCTCCTCCCCTTTTACAAACTCCTGAACTTTTTGGC
>JBEIFG010000083.1:0-7744 GCA_040382555.1 Chlamydiales bacterium
AGCATAAATAATGAAAATAGTATTACACCAAAGATATTAGTGAAACTTATATTTTCTCATGGAAAAGAGAAAGCAATTGAATCAGATTATTCTACATTGAAGAAGCTACAAGAAGAGCAGATCCCCCTTTTTCACAGATGCGCTGTATACATACTTCAAGATCACTCGGTATTGAGCTATGAGTAAATTCTTTGATAGCATCGATAGCTCCCTTACGAAGCTTTTTATCTTCGAGGTCTAACCCACTAAGTCTTGTGGTAGCACAAAAGGGTATCCATGAAGCACTTGGAGGTATCATTTGTTGGCAGCTTGGAAATTTTGATGCAAGAAATCGAATAATGCTTTGCCCCTCTGATGTGTTATCATAGAACGAAGTCAGATAGCAAGCTTGAAGGAAGTCTTTTTCACAAGCCTCCAGGGAAGGAATAAGTTCAAAAGCTATTCTGTCCCCTTTGGTGAGAGTTGCTGTTTTATCGAAAATAATTATATCTGTATTTCCCGCAGATTCAATAGAGCTGCTGTTTAAGGCGATGATATTTTTTTGAAATAATCTTGCTATACCTGTAATACTGATGCAATTCAATAGACCTGCAATTGTTGTCGGGATAAGGCTTATAAGTAGTGCAATTTGACTAGTCAGTGGTATTGCAACATCGTAGTAATAGCCACTAAATTGAAAGGAAAGAATAACAACTAAAAATAATAAAGTAAGTGAAGATAAAAGAAAGGAAAGGGTAAGTTCACTTTGTGATTTTTTTTGTAGCCTTTTTTCAATCACATCGATGAGTTGATCCAATTGACTCTCTCCAGAATCTAAAAAAACCCTTAACAAAAACTGATCTGATAAAACCTTGGTTCCAGCGATTACGCAATCGTTGTCGGAATTTGCAGATCTAATCACAGGTATTATTTTGCCTGTAATAGAAGATTCATCTATTGAAGCCATCCCTTCAATTATTTGCCCATCTGCAGGAATGATATCTCCTTGATTTATCAAGCAGATGTCATTTTTTTTCAGCTCATAGCTACTTACTGACTTAAAGGAACCATCTGGTTGTTTTACTTTAGCTTTTATGTCCATACGAATGTTTTTTATCCATTCAGCATGAAATTTACTTTGAAGCTCCGCCATGCTATCCGCAATGTTGGCAGAAAAGATGGTTATCCATAAACCAATAGAGATACCCCAAATATAGCCAGCTTCTTGATTATTAAACCAAATTGCATTCACCATCAATAAGATTGCTGCTATTTCAGTAACAAATAACGCAGGATTAAAAAAGAGATAAAAAGGACTCAGTTTTTTTATGGAATAGATAAGAATTTTGAATATTGGAATTTTAGGCTGGTTACTTATCATGTTTTTAAAATAGTGTACCTTGGTTCATTAAAAGATGTTCGAGTATAGGCCCCAAAATCAAAGAAGGTAGATACGAGAGAGCCCCTAAAATAAATAAAATGGCCAAAAATAAAAATATAAAGGTAAGGCTGTTTATTTCTAAGCTCGGCTTACTTGGGCCAAAAGATCTTTTTTTTCTTGCTGAATTAGCAATTAGGATAACAAAGGTCATTACACTTACTCTGTGCACAAGCATGCTAACACTTGTAAGCCAGTTGAATTCGGGGGTATTGATAGCTGTACCAAGAATGTTATTACCGTTATTGGCACTTGAAGAACTTATAGAATAAAGTATCTCCGTGAAGCCATGGGGGCCTGCATTCAAAGTTACACTAGTACCCCAAGTAGAAGTTAAGGCGATTGCAGCTAGGCTAAGAATCATAAAAATATAGATAAAAAGTGAAAGCATAGACATTTTAATATCATAGATAGATACAGGTTTGCCCAAATACTCAGGTTTTTTTCCACTCATTAATCCAGCAAGATAGGTAGATAAAATGGAAAGAATAATGATGGTATGTAATCCAGAGCCTACACCTCCAAAAACGGCTTCATTCAGTTGAAGACAAATTAAAGCTACCAAACTACCCAGAGGAGAGTAGCTATCTATAGAAGAATTGACAGCACCATTAGAACAAAAGTGAGAAGTAACTGTAAAAAAAGTAGATCCAAGTATGCTGTTTCTTAGTTCCTTACCCTCCATATTTCCTTGTGTGGGATCAATCGATAAAAAGTTGAATAAAGGATTTTGATTCATTTCTGCCCAGTTAAGGGTAAGAACTCCTGCAGCAAAAACCATGGCCACTGCAGTAAATAAATTCCAAGCATGTCTTGTATTTTGTATAGATAAACCAAAGTAGTAGATTTGTGCTGAGGGAATCAAAATCATTAGAAAAATTTGCAGAGTATTGGAATAAAAACTAGGGTTTTCATAAGGATGGGCAGAATTCGTATTCGTATATCCACCTCCATTTGTCCCTAAGATTTTAATCGCCTCTTGGGAAGCAATAGGTCCTTGAATTATACTTTGATGAGCTTGCTCTAAGGTAGTGATTTCTACTTTATTTTGAAAATTTTGAGGCACTCCCTGCCATAGAAAAACTATAGCTACCACCATTGCTAATGGAAGAAATAGGTAATAAGTAACACGAGTAATATCCACCCAGAAATTACCAAGAAATCCTAATGTTTTAGCTGCAACCCCACGTACTAAAGTAGCGCACATACATAAACCAATGGCAGGAGAAATAAAATTTTGGACTGTCATTGCGGTCATTTGAGCGAAAGGGGAAAGAGTTACTTCGGGAGCATAATTCTGCCAGTTGGTATTAGTCACATAGCTTATGCCCATGTTTAGAGCTAGAGCAAATGGAACGGAGGGAAGCTTTCTTGGGTTTAGTGGAAGGTGCTCTTGATTCATTAAAATCATCATAACTAAAATTATACCAAAGCACATTAGTGATAAGGCGCTACCAAGATATTCTTTCAAAGAATACTCTTTGTTCTTATCTATAGATAGGTACTTATAAGTGAGATTTTCAATAGGGGCTATACACGAAGATAAAAAAGGCTTTTCGGAAGGAGTTAGAACTTTATAAAGGTGTTTTCCAATTGCTTTTGTGCTTATTACTACTAGAAAAAAAAAGGCTGCTAGGAATAAATAATGAATATGAATAACACTACCTCAAAATTTTTCTGGCCACAAAAAAATAATCAAAAGATATATGAGCACGCAAAATGAGGTCCATCCGACTATTGACTCATAAGACATATCTTTAGCTCATTTTTTTAAATTACTTGTGCACAACAATTAATCTCGTTTTATTTTTAATTTTTCCATCGGTATTAGATCTTTTGTTGCTTGTAAAAAAAGGAATAGCTCGTTGGTTTCTTCATTTCTTCTAAGCAAAACTTTTACATTACCGGTAGGGGAATGAGTTAAAAACTTTAGGAAATTTGTGTGTTTGTCTTGCCTTAAGACCAATCGCTTATTTTGGTATACCACGTCGGTTACATAATCATCTCGGGAGGGGTTTTTTAAAAGGGACCAAGTTCCTCCCATTACACCAATGAGACTTCCTTTTGCAATAGGATCTATCCCTTTGGCGAGAATAATGTCCCAATGTAAAACTGAGCTTGCAGATCGCATATCAAATGAGAGCGGTAGACCTCTTTCAAGAATTTCATCTTCAAATTGCTCTAAAAAAGCTACTTGTTTTTTGGTAAGGGGTGATATTTTTTGTTTTGCTAGAAATTTATTGAAGCTAGTTCCTAAATGAGTAGTTTCAAGCTCTAGTGTATTTCTCATTGCAATAAATAGGGGATGATCAAATGTGATTCGTCCTGGAATCTCTTTGTTTGTTTTTGTAACTTTTCCTTTTTTATTTAATATATACGTATCCGAGCGAATAGGTTCGGGAATAATAGGTAGCACAGCCCAATATTGTCCCCCATAAGAGGATAATAGCTGGTGGCCTGGAGAGATTTCTTTACTTGCAAATAGACATATTTCGATAGTATCATCAGGCATTCGTTTTCGCACAGCTTCTATATTGTTATCATAAGAGCTATGATTAATAAATCTTGTAAAATTGCCATTGAAAAGAGCAGTTGTCTGCACAGAAAAAGAGTCTTTGGTGCTTAATTTTTTATCTTTTGAACGTACAAATGCTAAATCCTCTTTTTTTATTTTTATACCAGGTGCCAAATCATAGGAGTAGTGATTATCCTTAGTTTCTGTTTCAAGTACTAATTCATAGTCTCCAGAATAAACTCCAATGAATGTGCCCGCAGGTATTGTTTTTGCCGTAGGTTTTAAAAAAACGCCAGTGTGGATGTAGGGGTTTACCTCTGCTATGACTAGGTTTGCAGGTATACCTTCTTCCTCTAAATCTTTTTTGAATTTTCCAATTTCTTTTAAAAGTTTTTTGGAAGCATAAGGAAGGTCTTCAGAAGAAGTTTTCCTTGCATGCTTTTTAAGGATCTTGGTAATTGGATCAATTCCTTGGGAAAAGACAAGGTGAAATTTTTTGAGTAATTTGTTCATATTTTTGATACTGTGGTTGTTTTCTTTTTATATTGTGTAATTCAAATTTATTTTAAAGAATATTTTTGAATATCTTCAGGGGATATTCATTTTTAAAACAGATCTGCACAGAGTTTAAATAGATAGACTATTCTTTTTAGAAGAAAGTAGATAAAGGGTCTACATCGACAGATAGCTTAATACCTTCCTTATGTAAGACATCGCTTATCCCTTTAACAGGATCTTGTAAGGAAAGCATTTTTTTAAGTTTTATAAGGAATTGATAGCGAAATTTATCTTGTATTTTGGCATGACCACAGGGTGTTACGGCAAGAAACTCCACCGTATCAGGGAGCTGATTTGCTAGCTGTGAGCGAGCCCATTTTGCTTTTGATAGAGTGGTATCATGATTTTCTCCAGTAAAGGTAAATTTGATTAAATGCATGAAGGGGGGATAGTGAAATAGTTTTCTTACTTCTATTTCTTCATTATAAAAGGATATAAAATCTTGGTGTGCAGCATGTCTTAGCACGCTATGATCAGGGATAAGAGTTTGAACAATTACTTCACCTTTTAAATCATTTCTACCGGATCGTCCAGCTACCTGTGTTAGCAGCTGAAATACATTTTCGGTCGATCTAAAATCTGGAATCTGAAGGCTTATGTCAGCGTTTAGAACACCGACCAGTGTAACCAGTGGGAAGTGTAATCCCTTGGCAATCATTTGTGTCCCAATCAAGATATCCGCTTTGCCACTTTTGAATTTTTTGCATAGCTGCTCGTGACTACCTTTTTTTTTGGTTGTATCTGCATCCATTCTTAAAATTCTAGCCTCTGGAAAAAGAGAAAATAAAGCCTTTTCTACCATTTCTGTTCCGGCCCCTTTGAATTTAAACTCCCCTTGTTGATGGCAGCTGGGACAAGTGGTTTCAGCTTTTTGTCTATAATCACAAAGGTGGCAAGCTAGAATTTTTTCTCCAAGATGGTAGGTTAAATTCATATCGCAATGAGCACACTTCATCACATGCGAACAACTTAGACAAATTTGTGAACTGTGATAACCCCTTCTGTTAAGGAGTAATAGGCTTTGTTCCCCTACTGATAATCGAGATTTGATAGCTGCTAATAATTTATCTGAAAAAAGAGTGATCCCCTTTTTTTTATCATACTCTTGTTTCATATCCACTACAGATACTGAGGGTAGAGAAAAGCTGGCAGGACGAGAAGTCAAAAGGCTTAATTGATACTTTCCCGCTAAAGCATTTGTATAGCTTTCTAGACTAGGCGTGGCGCTTCCTAAAATAACAGTGGCATTGCAAATTTTAGCTCTCACAATAGATAAGTCTCTTGCGCTATAGCAAGGGGATTCCTCACTTTGTTTATAGGAAGATTCATGCTCCTCATCAATAATTACTAAACCTAAGTTGGGAACAGGGCTGAATAGGGCAGATCTTGCACCCACTACAATGGGAGCGGCTCCCGATAGGATATGCTCCCAGGTATCATATCTCTCTCCCTGGGAAAGGCGGTGATGGAGCAGGGCAATTTTCTCTTTGAATCTGCTTTTTAATCTCTCAATCGTTTGAGAAGAAAGTATGATTTCAGGAATTAAAAAAAGAACACCTTTCTGTTGGTTGAGTGCATATTCAATAGCTTGAAGGTATACTTCTGTTTTACCACTACCCGTGACTCCAAAAAGCAAATGAGTATGGAAGGATCCAGTATTAAGAGATAATTGAATCTTTTGCAGAGCGGATAGCTGCTCTGCTGTAAGCTGCTTTGGCTTTGTGAGAAAATACTCCTCATCTAGGAGCACGCTGCGATCTATTCTAGCTTTCTCAAGAGAAAGTACTTTTTTTTTCACTAGAGATTCAACTGGACTTTTAGATAGTTGCGTCTTTTGCAGTAGTTCTGAAAGGAAGATTCCGCCTGGATTTTTAAGCATTAATTCAAGGATAGCTGCTTGTTTAGGCTCTTTAGCCCTTAATTGTGTGCAAAGCTTGGCTAATTCATCCTGGGTCATAAGCCGCTTTACAAAAAAATTTTGTTTTTCTTTTGTGGTACCTCGAATGCTTGAAGGAATCAGCGTTGAAAGGACTTTTTTTAAAGGAGTACAGTAGTATCTTGAAATCCATTTAGCAAGCTCGAGTAAATCGGGTGTTGTAACTGCTGTGTTAGAAAGTAAGCGATGAATATTTTTAAGATTGTTAAATGAAGAATGATGTTTGATTTGCCATACAGTAGCTTGTCTAAAGGAGTTTTTAACCGGTACCAGAACTCTTGATCCTATGAAAGTATTTTGAATAAACTCAAGGGGGATACGGTAGTCTAAAGGTTCCCTGAGAGCATCATCTAAAATGACCGTAGCTACTGTGGGAGGGATAGGTTCATACATATCTCATTCCACAATTTTTTTTTATTTTCGGGATATTTTAAATATTCAGATAAAGGCTTTGTTAAAAGAAGCTTTGAAGAACCTAGAAATCTTTCCTGAGTTACTGGGTTTTCCCTATAATACTTCAGAATATCTTTGTACTGGTAAATTTCAGGCGAGGTAATAATTAGCCCTGGGGTGTGTATTTTAAAAAAAGAATCCCAATTATTTTTTTCCGTCCAGGTAGCCATATCTATGATAGCGACGCTATCAAAATGTGCTTCAGTAGCAATTTTTATATTTTGAAAAAAAATATTTGAAGGTTTTGAATGGGAAAAACTAAACAGAAGAATTTTAGCCTGTGGAGAGGGTTGTTTCCATGACTCCGCAATGATTTGAGCTTTACTATCGCAGGGTATTTGCTTAGATATCTTAATATTTGGGAATATGTTTGCAATTTCTTTGTGAAGCTCCTCGGAAAAAAAAACAACCTCAGCAGGTTGTATTTGCGCTTTTTGCTGAGGTGCTTGCTCTGATTTTAACGATTTAGAAAAGAGCTTTTCTGCATTAGATATTTCTATTTTCTGCTTCTTTACATCTGGTGTACTTAAAGGGGAATGGAAATGGTTAAGCTCTGTTTTTAAAGATCCATACGTACTTTCCTTAGAAAAAAAAGAAAGATGTTCTGGCAAAACTAAAACCTCACTACCTAATGTATATTCTTCAGCCAGCAGAGCTAGGGTTTCATTCACCAAGAGACTATATTCATCGAATAGGCTGTTCATTTTCATTTTTTAACTGGTAAATGGCTGTTTTCACTTCAGGAATTAGATTAGCAAACCCTCTGGCATGAAATTTATCGCACACAGATTCACAAATCGATTCAACATCCGTGCCAAAATGCTTCTGAAGGAAGTTATTTAAGTATTTAGGGTAGGTAATAGAA
>JBEIFG010000084.1:0-7729 GCA_040382555.1 Chlamydiales bacterium
ATTAATATTTATTATGTAAAACGATTTTATCTATTTTTTCAAAAATATTTATTTGCAGGCATAAGTTCTGTGTGGAATAAATGGTGAAGTTGAAAAATATATTCTTTTAAGTAACAGAATTTCAGTAGTTTAAGTTATTAAAGGGAGTCTGAGGCATTGTTATGTAATTAGCTTTTAACAATTTTTTAGTTCTAAAACAAATACAAGTAATCCTCTAAAAAACCTGGATGTTATGCTCTTAAAGGCAGTGTATGGGTTAAGATTATTGACAATTTATAATTTAAGATGCATCTTATGATGCGTATTAATTAACGCTTAGACGTTTAGGGAGGGTGTTTACCACCATTCTTTTTGTTTCTACCATTTTTTTATTGACCCACCCCTTAAAGTTTGGTATGTCACTCAGGGTTCATGGAGTCTTTTTTCTGAAGACGCTGAATATTTATTTTTTCTCTTTGTGCTCTGACGATCTATTTTCAGGTAGTTTCTGGATTCATCCACAAGTAATCTTAGGATCTTAGGAAAATGCAGATCACGTCATAGAATCGCTTCTAACCGCTGATGAATAAATAAGAAATAACGAGTTTATTCTTTGGATTATGCGTTTTCAGGCCTTTAAAAAAATAAAAAAGAGTATCAGGAACCTTTATGCAAGGTTTCATATACTCTTTAAGTCTAATTGGTACCGTTATATGGGCTGGGCTAAGATTCGGGCTAGTGTAGTTTCGAAACTCAAGATGTTTTGATTTGTTTTATAATCGTTTTCGTTATGAGATTTTATAGTTTTAGCAAAAGCACTTTGGCTTTGTTGCATTTGCTGGTTGTTGATATCTTGCATAGAATTATATAAAATTAAAGAAGCTCTCGACGCTCCTAGCAACTTCTCCATATCTGCTCTTTTTTTCTCCGAAACACCCTTAGCGGTATTCACTCCTACTCTTGCCCCTTCAATAGCAAAAGAATTGGTTACCATTAGAATTTTTAAGATCTCTGGGTGCTTTAAGAAAAAGTTTTTTGCCGAAGAAAAGATGGAGCCTGCTCCTGCTTCCGTAGAGGGGCTTGCTGCCATGCCATCCATGGCAAGCAGACCTACCACCGCTGCTGCTGACATCATAGCGATTTCAGCGTTCATTTTTCTTTTCATCTTGTCAGTTTCTGAAAGGTTGGAATTTCTTAGATCATAAGTTACCGAGTCTCCTGCTAAATCTACAGAACTTGCTGTTTGAATGCTATTGACTATAGCAAGGTTTGCTTCTTTGGAAAGCATTCTAAGTGGGTTGGCTCTGCCAATATTTTCATATATATATTGAAGAGAATCTTTAAATTGAGTCGCCAATGTTCTTTGTGTTCCTTCGGCTGAAGTTTCCGTAGCTGAAGTTACAGTTTCTTCTGTACTCACAGTTTCATCGCTAAATGAGCTTGCAAGAGAAGATTGGTTTTCAATATTTTCCAAAGAAGATAAATTGCTCTCGGTTAGTGCGCTAGCGCTACTTTCTTCTGCAGCTACTACCTCCGCTTCCTCAGCCCCTTCCGCAGCTCCTTCTTCCGATGCGGTAGATAATGTAGCAAGGCTTCCTCCTTCTAGTGCTCCAGCCCCTAATGTCGCTACCGCCACAATTACAACTACTAAAACATCTGCAAAAATGTCAGCTTCTTCCTTACTCATACCCTCTTTTTGCAAGCTATCAGAAATGGATGTTTTTAACTGATCGAGAACACCTGTTTCTGCCAGGACCACCATCGTAACCGTAATAGCTACTAAAACAGCAGATCCAGCTCCAAGAGTCATGATACACATTAAAATGCCTGCAACGAGCATTAGATTTTTATCAGTTTCTTCAAGCTTCTTTTGTTTAGCTAACTCTTCAGCAATTTTTCTTAGCTGCGATTGTACTTCTTTTAGGGAATGCAATGCTTCTTTATTTAAGCTGCTTGCAATTTTAGTATCGTTCTTCCCTTTGTCAGAGGCAGTTTGGGCTATAATTGTTTCCATGGCGTTTAGTGTATTATTCATAATGGTAAGAACTTGGATACACTGACCATTCGAAGGTCCATCACTTAAAGCATCCCACGTTAAAGACATGCTCGACAGCTGCTTGAGTAATTCATTGAGCATAGCTTCTATCATTTGCATAGCTTCGCCAGTAACTAAAGTATTAGAAAACATCAACGCGCAAATATGCTTGAGTATCGGGTTGTTGGAAGTCATAAAAAAACTGTAAACAACATCTGCAGCATTTTTTATTTCCTGATTTATACCAGCTTCTACTTGGCTGTAGGCAGAATTATAAATATCTTGTGCATTTGAAAATCCTTCAGTGTGAAGGTCGATTGAAAAACCAAAAATTGAACTAACTTCATCCTCGATACACTTCTCTAAACCTGCCCAATCAGATTCTGATACCCAAACATCATCCCCTCTTGTCTTTACATCAAAGAATTTATCTACATCATTTTTGTAGTAGTATGTTTCTTCCCAATGTCCCTTTGATATGTAAGCATTAAATGTTCCATTATTTTCACTGTTGTACATCCACTGGCAAAATTGATCCCACTGAGAATTCAAAGTATTCACGGTATCTATGTAGGTTTGCATCACTTCCACAGCCATTTGCATCTGAGCAATCATTACTTGAAGATCTGCTTTATAGCTCTCGTCAGTAGACTGATCAATCTGTTCTTGTAACTGGCTCATAATAGTCGTGGTTGCAGCTATACATGAGGCCATTTCTGAGGTGGTTGGGCAGCCTCCAGGGACCGGCATGGGTTGCCACCAAATTGGCATGACTACAGGACCGTCTGTACCACACGTGCTTGACATACCACATGCCGGTTCGCTCTGCGGTGTTTCCTCACTATTTTCAACCTCTTCCGTAGTAGTTGAGCATTCTGCTTGCAATGGCGCCCCTTGAGATGACCCAGTTAAGGCACCCACCATTTTTTCTAGTTGAGAAAGCAAATGAATCATTTCGGCTTGGTCTTTTTCTTCATTTTTCTTAATTTTTTTATTGGAACTTTGAATGAAGAGGCTCTGGCCAAAAGAACTTAAATTTACTTGACTCATATAAACCTTAATAAATTAAATTATCCTTATACCTATTATGAATTAAAATTATTAATTTTTAATAAAGATTGATATTTTTCTGTGATGGATGTTAACTCTCTTTGAAGGTGCAAGCTATTAAACATCAGATATTTGCTTAGCATTAACTTGCCAAGCCTCCTTGGGAGGTTGGGTGCTTTAGAGGCACATAACTAACTCTTAAAATTTTAATTTTATAGTTAATTAGTGATTTAAAGGGGATTTGTTTTCAAAGAAAATGGATTCACTATGCTTTTTGGGGTGAATTTTCTTCTTTTGGGGTTGCTACAATATATCCCTGCTTTAGCTCTGCCTGGTATACGATCCAGAGTCCTAAAGAAACAATACCCGTAGATAGAAAAATAATCCAAGATGGGGTTTCACCAAGGAAAATCCAGCCATTTATGGAAGCGAATACAGGACTTAGCAAACCAATAAAGGAGAGAAAAGTGGCTGTATATTTTTTAAGCATCATACCATAAAGATTGTAACAAACTATGTTTGAAATCAGTGTCATGATTAAGACACCTTTAAGCACATCTGTAAAGTGACCAGGTTGGATGGGTATAGGGTTCCAAGCATCACTAAATCCAGAATGAAGTAATGCAAACATTCCACCAAGCAACATGCTGGCTGCATTGGCCACCAGAGGGGAAACCTCTGAATCTTTGACCACTATTCTTAGTAATACCCAGCCATAGACGGAGAAAAGGGCAGCGCCCATTATTGCTAGAGTGGGCCAAGAGAGAAAACTAAATGCATTAAACAATTCTTCAGAGCCCGTTTGAGTTAGCAGGACCGGAAAAAATCCAATAAAGCCCACTCCAAGACCTAGCCATTTTTTTGCATTCATTTTTTCCTTAAAATGAATGTAGGAAAAAAAGGCAGCAAAAAAGGGAGATAAGCTGTACAGAAAGCAAGTTTTAGCAGCGGTCAGATGCTGCAATCCCCAAAATTCTAAAATATTTGTTAAGTATATACTAAAAAAACCAAGAAGACCTATGGATAAATACTGAGTCTTTTTAAGTCGAAAGGCATTTTTTTTGGTAATCATCAAAAATATTGAGATTAGCACTCCTGCCAGTAACATTCTAAATCCCGTTAGGAAGATAGGAGGGCTGTAGGCAAGGGCCATTTTTCCTAGAGAAAAAACACTCGACCAAAGGGCATACATAAAGACGCAAAGAACTAAGTTCATTAGATGATCCTGAGGATACGTAGATTCAAACTGATAATATGATAACAAGGCGGTAAAGATTAGGTCAACTTAAGCTTTAGAATTGTTTGTGAGCATGGTAAGAATTTTTTATAAATTCCTCATTGAGTTGAATTTTATAGGTTGATATAGAAGCAAATGGGAACTGGAGCACATGGGGTAAGAGCATATGGGTACATCGATAAAAAAAATAGCTGTAACGGGTGCCGCAGGGCAAATTGCTTATAGTATTTTATTTAGAATAGCGGCTGGAGAGTTATTGGGTTTGCACCAACCGATCTCTTTGCACCTTTTGGACTTACCTGAATGCCTTGCTTCTTTGAAAGGTGTCGAAATGGAGCTAAGAGACTGCGCCTTTCCTCTTTTAAAAGAAATCATATTAGGATCCGATCCCTATGAGGTATTTAAAGAGGTGGACTTTGCATTTTTAATTGGATCAAAGCCCCGCGGTCCTGGCATGGAGCGCAAGGATCTTTTAGCCGAAAATGGAAAAATTTTCGTTCTGCAAGGAAAAGCTTTAGATACAGTGGCGAATATAGATGTTTTAACATTAGTGGTGGGTAATCCCTGTAATACAAATTGCTTCATTGCCGCATCTATGGCTAAAAGATTACCTAAAGAACATTTTTTTTGTATGACGCGTTTGGATCAAAATAGAGCTACCGCTTTCTTAGCCGCAGAGGCTGGGGTGCCAGTTTCAGATTTAGCGAATGTAACCATTTGGGGTAATCACTCTTCCACTCAAGTTCCAGATTTTGTTCATGCTAAAATTAAAGGGATCTCCGCTGCCAGTGTTTTACCGAGGTTATGGCTAGAGGGGGAGTTTTTTGAGAAAGTGCAAAAAAGAGGTGCTGAGGTTATAGCCGCTAGGGGTAAGTCTTCCGCCGCAAGTGCTGCAAGCGCTGCCATCGATGCCATGAAATCTTTAATTTTTCCTTCAAAGCCAGGCGATTGGTTTTCTATGGGTTGCTATTCTAAAGGTAATTCTTACGGAGTAGATCCTGATTTGTTTTTTTCTTTTCCTTGTTCATCCAAGGGGGGTGGAAATATTGCAATGGTTTCAAACTTAGAAATAGACTCGTTTATTCGAAAAAAAATAGAGCAAACAGAAAATGAGCTTAAGGAAGAGCGCTCAATGATAAATGATTTGTTATCTTAAGAGAGAGGTATTTATGAGTGATGAAATATTGTTTTCAATAACTAAAGATCATCTAGAGACTGGTTTACGAGGTTATCCTTGTGGTTATTGCACCACATCATACGTAGATCCTCAAAAAGGGCTTTTTTATATCGATAAGCCGGTGAGTCAGATGTCGAATGCCATTCCCGAAGAAGTCATCTACCTGCTCTATCATGGTAGAGAGGGGGAAAAGGAAGAGGTGATTGCTTTTTTTGATCAGTTGAAAAAAAGAGCGACTCTTTCTGAAAAAACTATTCATGATATTCATGCACTTCCAAGATCTGCTCATCCGATGAAACTGTTTTCAATAGGATTGCTTTTACTTGGCATCAATGAAGGTGTCGGGGATTATCGAGAAGATGGGCTGCAGCTAATTGCAAAGTTACCACACTTAGTGGCAGAAATTATCAATTATCATGCAGGTTGGGGAAAGTGTTCTCAACCCAATATGGATCTAGGATATATCGAGAGCTTTTCAGCTATGCTTAATGTTCCATCAGTGGATAAGGGGCGGTTATCGCAGGTTTTAAGGCTATTTCATGTTTTACACATGGATCATGGGGGTGGTAATTTATCCACATTCGTGGGTAAAACAGTAGCCTCGGGTTTAGAGGATATGTATGGTTCTATGAGCTCCGCGATGTGCGCTCTTGCTGGTCCAAGACACGGTAGAGCGAATCAAGATTGCTTGGAATTTGTTCGAAATATGATTCAGGAAGTAGGCGAGGCAGCCACAGAATCTCAAGTAGAACATGCGATTCGCCATCGCTTAGCAAATGGAGAGCTAGTTTATGGTTTTGGTCATGCTGTACTTAGGGTTGAAGATCCAAGAGCTACGGTGCAATATGAATACTTACATAAGCACTTTCCTTCCCATCCACTTACTCATATGGCCTTGCTTCTGCGAAGTGCTGGTACTAAAGTATTGAAAGAAAATCCTAAGGTCGCCTGCCCGTATCCGAATGTAGATGCAGTATCGGGATCTTTATTAACAGCTGCAGGATTTGGCTACCCTGAATATTTTACGGTCCTTTTTGGTTTGTCTAGAAGCGTGGGGATAGCCATTCAAGTTATTTATGAACGGCTACAAGCAAGAAATGGAAAAGGAACGCCTATAGTAAGACCAAAATATCTTTTTAAATCTGCAAATTAAATGTATTTAATTAGTAAGATATTAATAAATTTTAATTTACTTCGTCTATTTTTTATTGACAAATTAATTTTTAAAAAATACGGTCATATTTAGGTGAACGGATCATTTTAAGGGTGAATTTGTGACAAGATGGTTATCGATTCTTTGGATGATGCCTGGATTATTGGCAGCTCATGAGGAGAAGATACTTTCGGATTCAGAAGATATGAAGCCTTTGCATCAAAATTCTTCAGAAATGGCGTACAATGCATCTGCAAGCGAAATGAACAGCTCTAATAAGGTGTTTTCTTCTTCGGAATTACCAGGAGTTGGGGTCTTTACATCCGCAGAATTGCTTTATTGGAAGGCTCAGCAGCAAGATATGGGCTATGCCGTCCGATCTCAGAGCACATCATCCATATTTAAAGGAAAGGAATCAGACCCAAGATTTCGCTGGAATGCAGGCTTTAGAGTAGGCCTTGGCTACTATTTATCTCATGATCGATGGGATCTTGTGGGAAGTTACACTCAGTTAAAATCTCAAACAAATAGTCAGGTCAAAGCGCCATACGGAGCAGAGGTATTACCCACCTGGTCGGCCGCTTCTTCTGCCTCTGTAAATGCGGCCAGCGCCAATTGGAATATTCATCTCCAGCTAGGAGACTTGGAGATAGGGAAAGATTTGGTTGTTTCTGATTGGTTGAAAATACGCTGTCATCTAGGAGTAAGGGGAGCTTGGATATTTCAGAAATATACTTTGGAGTATCAAGGAGGGGCAGCCTTTCCTGGTGATCAAGTAGACGATGTAGAAATGAAGAGCAATTTTTTTGGAGTAGGATCAAGGATTGGAGCAGACGGTCTTTGGGGGATTTTTAGAGGGTTAAGTATATTTAGTAATGGCTCTATGAGTCTTTTATCCGGTTTTTTTACCGTTAATCAAAATGAGCAGTTGCAAGGAGCTATTTCATCTTTTTTAAACATCAGCAGTAATCCGCAAAGCGTGATTACCCTTTTAGATTTAAGTTTAGGGTTTCAATATGATGCTTACTTTAACAGCAAAAAAATGCACTTGGGCTCAAAGTTGGGCTATGAGTTTAACTATATCTTCAATCAAAATCA
>JBEIFG010000085.1:0-7645 GCA_040382555.1 Chlamydiales bacterium
GTCTTGCTACCCCAATCATCCTTTTTGGATCTCGCTTGTGTCGAACTGTTTCATTGTGAGATAAAAGGGCTTCTGCATACTCCTGTAATTCAGAAGAAATAGAAAGTATGACTTTTTTTCCACTGATCGGTTTTTTACTGCTAGCTAGTTCCTTGATACAATTTCCCCTTCGATCTACTTCAGTAACTTTTTTTCCGTGTAAACCCCGAAGTTTCTCTTCATAAACACATTCAATTCCTGTTTTTCCTATGTGGTCATTAATTGTATAAGATTTTTCCTGCAGTTCTTTTAGACGTGCCCTCACTTCTAAGGGGTTATCGAACCCTTCAGGCAAAATAGTAGGCTCTCCTTGATCTCTCTTAAGAATATAATCTTGAAGTTTTTTGATTTCTTCTGCGATCGCTACATACTCTTTCTGATTGATGGATCCCACATATCCAAGGATATCGCAGCCAACTTTCCCCAGGGGATAGATCCTTTTAGTGGATTTTTGGGCCTCCAGTCCTATCCAATCTTTTTCTTTCAACTTCAGAGTATAATACTCCTTCTCAGATAGATCCTCTTTAACCACAAATGGGGTATGTGGAAAGAGGGAGGCTTTAGCATGGATGATATCTTCTATTTGGACAGGATCCAGTTTTAATTCTTGGCCTAAAAATTCAGCTAAAGATTTTATATAATTATTCCTAACTGGTTCTCGGACTTTTTTTCCGTCAGCGTCTTTTACCCATTTTCCACTAGGGATATCCCTTAAATCCGCATATCGCACGGTGGCATTATACTGTATTTTATTGATGGCTAAAGGGATATTAAATCGATCTCTTATCGTGGCACGCTCTGCTTTTTCCACGATCGTTTTTCTCTGAGGTTTTAGGGCTTTAAGCACCTGCTCATCGTGCTGAACATAGCACAAATACCATACCCTGATGAATATTAGCAAAAAGGCCAGTAAAATTAAATTTAATACCCGGTTGGCTTTATGGGATATGTCTATTTCCTGCCTCATATACTTTTACTATGCATGCCTCTTAAATCATTTAACGAGAAAGATATTAGGTTAAAAAAAAAGAGAAGAAAATTCCACTGAAATTCATTAGGAATTCTTAGGATAAATTTACATAAAAAATATTTAAGTTGGAGAAAATTATAGTAAAAATGTAAGATTTTGCTTTCTCGTACGGAATTTATTTAAAAGAAGATGCGTTAGACAAATAAATCTTCTTGGAAAAATTCCTAAATTCAGTTACAACTTTTGTTGTAAATTTAAGCGCCTGTAGTTCAATGGTAGAACCGTAGCCTTCCAAGCTACTTGTGTCAGTTCGATTCTGATCAGGCGCTTTCTTTTTTTTATTAACCAAATTTTATATCAAGACCGAAATTTCTCCGATTCAATGGGGGAATGCCGTCGTCAACACAAAGGGACAAGGCTTGACTACACAAACAAAATCTATCGAAGTAACTATTAAAGATCTTCTTGAAAGCGGTGCTCATTTTGGACACCAGAAGCATCGTTGGAATCCAAAAATGAAGCGTTTCATTTTTGAGGAAAGAAACGGAATCTACATCATTGATCTAGCTAAAACTATGCAGCAGATTAGAAACGCGGTGGATGTAGTTAAAGAAGTGGTCGGAAAAAGAAAATCTATTCTCTTTGTAGGCACTAAAAAGCAAGCGAAAAGCGTCGTGCGCGAATGCGCCGAGGAGTGTGGTGAATTTTACATATGCGAGCGCTGGCTTGGTGGTACTTTAACTAACCTATCTACAATTAGACAATCTGTAAAATCACTAGAGCGTATTGAAAAAAGAATCGCTTCAGGGGGTGAAGGATTAACCAAAAAAGAGATATCCCTTCTTTGCAAAGAGCAGATCAAATTAGACAAAAACTTGTCTGGTATTCGAGCTATGAGAAAAGTTCCTGGATTGGTGATTGTTGTAGATCCAAGCAGGGAACACATAGCAGTAGCTGAAGCTAATAAGCTTGGCATCCCTGTGATGGGCCTAGTAGATACAAACTGCGATCCAGATCCTATCGATCACGTAATTGCATGTAACGATGATGCCTTAAAAAGTATTAAGCTTATCCTTCAAGCGATAACCAATGCCGTTTTAGAAAGAAAATCAGAAATGCAAATCCACCTTACTAAAGGAGTTTCTGGCGCTGTAGAAGCTCAAGAAGCCGAATTAGTAGCAGAGGAAGATGAGGGTTAATCATGAGCAAAGTTACAGCAGAAATGGTAAAAGAATTGCGCGAGCGCACCGGCGTTGGCATGGGTAAATGCAAAGAGGCGTTAGATGCTTGCGGTGGTGATATGGAAAAAGCTATCGATCATCTTCGTAAAGCTGGAATGGCTTCTGCAGTCAAAAAAGAAGGGCGAGAAGTAAATGAAGGCTTGATCGGACATGCTGAATCAGACAAAGCCTATGCACTTCTTGAAGTGAATTCTGAAACAGACTTCGTAGCTCAAAATGATCGTTTTAAGCAGTTTATTAAAGACGTTGCTCAAGATGCAGCTGAAACTCAGCCTGCCACTTTGGATGCTTTGTTAAGTCAACCATTTAGTAAAGATAGTTCTGTTACTGTGGATCAATATAGAGCACTTACTATGCAAAGTCTTGGTGAAAATATTCGTATTAAGAGAATGGCTCTACTTTCTAAATCATCAGATCATTCTGTGGGTATTTATTCACACATGGGTGGCAAAATCGTAACAGTAGTTACTTTAACTGGTGGTGCAGGAAATGAGTCTTTTGCAAGAGAGCTCGCTATGCACGTAGCTGCAGAATCTCCTGATTACTTAAATTCAGATGAAGTTCCAGCTGATGTAAAAAGCAGGGAAGAAGAGATCGCTAGAGATCAAGTCAAAGGGAAGCCAGCAAATATTGTGGATAAGATTGTAGAAGGAAAAATCAAAGCCTACTATGATCAAGCTTGTTTCATTTGTCAAAAATATATAAAAGACAATTCTTTATCTGTAGCAGAAGTAGTTGCTGCGGAAGCAAAGAGACAAGGCAAAAACATCACCGTTCAAAGTTTTATGCGGTGGAAAGTGGGAGGATAAACTTCTAATATGAAACCTCTGTATAAGCGAGTGCTCATAAAGTTGTCTGGAGAAGCTCTCATGGGAGAGCAAAATTTTGGCATAGAGCACAAGGCGTGCAATGCCATCGCAAATGCGATCAAAGAGGTTTACGATTTAGGGGTTGAAATAGGGATTGTTGTAGGAGGAGGCAACATTTTTCGTGGGACGCAGGCCAAAGATTTTGGCTTTGCTCGTACGCCAGCAGATCATATAGGTATGCTAGCTACCACGATTAATGGCCTCATTTTGCAACAATCCCTTTCTGTTTTAGATATTCCTAGTGTCGTAATGAGCGCTTTAAGTGATTCCTTGGTTGAAAAATACAGCTGGGCACAATCTATCGACGAAATTAAAAAAAATAAAATTGTTATTTTTGTCGGTGGAACGGGTAATCCCTATTTTTCCACTGATACAGCCGCTGCACTTCGAGCTACAGAAATTCAAGCAGAAATTGTGCTGAAAGCTACCAAAGTTGATGGCGTGTATACAGATGATCCTAAAAAAAATCCAAATGCACAAAAATTCGAGCGTTTAACTTATCTTGATGCTTTAGCAAAGCAACTTAATGTAATGGATGCTACTGCTATCGCTTTGTGCCGAGAAAATAAAATCCCCATCTATGTCTTTAATCTTTTTCAAAAAGGATCTTTATTGGCCGCTATTTGCCAAGGACAAGGTGGGACGTTAGTTACAGGAGACATAAAATGAGCATTACTGATCAAACCAAAGCTAAAATGCAAGCTGCCATTGAGCACTATAAGCATGAACTCAAAAGTCTTCGCACAGGGAGAGCAAACCCTGCTATTCTAGACAATGTCTTTGTTGAAGTTTACGGTACTCAAGTTCGTTTAAAAGAGTTAGCTACGGTTTCAGCTCCAGAGCCAAGACAACTGGTCATCAACCCTTTTGACAGATCCACATCTTCTGCCATAAGCAAAGGTGTCGAAAGAGCAAACTTAAACCTTCAACCCATTGTGGATGGGGCTGTGGTTCGCATAAATATTCCCCCTATGGATGAATCTACTCGTAAAGAAATGGTGAAAATTGGTAAACGAAAAGCAGAAGAAGCAAAAGTTGCTATACGTGATGTGCGTAAAAAAAATAATGAGCTCGTGCGTAAGCAAAAAACAGACGGTGATATCACAGAAGATGTCATGAAGAAGCAAGAAAAAGCGATTCAAGATTTTACCGACCAATTTTGTAAGGAAGTAGATGATTTAATGGTCGTAAAAGAAAAAGAAATCATGACAGTTTGAAAAAGTATTGCAAATAAATCAAAGCCACGTATATACTCGTGGCTTCTTTGATGAATGAAATACGGCCCCATCGTCTAGCCTGGCCTAGGACACCAGATTTTCATTCTGATAACAGGGGTTCGAATCCCCTTGGGGTCATCAAAGAGACTTTAGCTCAGTCGGTAGAGCATCTCACTTTTAATGAGAGGGTCGATGGTTCGAGTCCATCAAGTCTCATCCAATAAGCACCTGGTATCCAGGTGCTTATTTTATTTACAGTCAGAAGAAATTGCAAAATGATTGCTATTGAATCCGCTCAAAAATTTTTCCGAATATCAATAATAGCCCCTGTATTTAAATTCTGAGATAGAATATTCGTAATTGCTTCTGCAATCTCTTCTAGCGTAAGTAAATCCTCTTTAGGTTCTTTGGGAAAATTTTTCATTCTAAGGGGGGAAGATATTCTTTGAGGAGTTAAAGCATTTACAAACAAAGTGGGCAATTCTTCAGCCAGGCCTTGAGTAAAATTTACAATAGCAGCTTTGGTTGCGCTATAAACGGCATATCCCTTTCGACCGCGAAAGTAAGAAGAGGAGGCAATGTTAAGGATGTGACCTTTATTTTTTATACGAGCATATTTGCAGGAAAATAATATGGAAGCCAGGTTACTAGCTATTAACTCATGAACTTCTTCATCTTTTAGCGATTGAAATGGCTTGTAAATTAATTGTCCTATGCTATTAATTAACCCGTCTACAGGTCCACAATCCAGATATATTTTCTCAAAAATTTTTTTAGCTTGTCTGCTATCGCTTAGATCCGCCTGGTAATTTTTAGAGTTTCTTGAGATACTAATCACCTTTGCGCCATGCTGAATCAACTTTTTTTGCACATGAGTACCTATTGCCCCGGTTCCTCCGGTAATTACAAATGTTTTATCTTGAAAATTTGGGGAAGATGAAGGGTATGAAAGATCAGGTATTCGCAAGAGTTGCTCTGCAAGAAATAAATCTAGCTCAGTAGTAATTTTAATATTTTTTTCTTCCCCTTGAACTACTTTAACTTTTTTACCAAGCAAGGTAATTAAGGAGCAATCATCGGTTACAGGGAGGTTTTCATCTTTAAAAAAAACTTCGTGAGCCTCTTTGATTAAGGGTAATGAAAAGGTTTGTGGAGTTTGTCCTCTCATGCATAAGTTTCTATTGGGTATTTGGCTTATATATAGCTGCTCATCGATATTCACAACGGTATCCGCTGAAGGAATACAAGTATCTACTGCTCCGTGCTGGATAGCATAAGATACATTTTCCACCAAAATTCTCTGAGATACAAAGGGCCTTACAGCATCGTGTATCAGCACGTGAGTGGTTTTTTTATCAACTGCTTGTATACCCAGATAGGATGAATTTTTTCTTGTATCACCACCTTGCACAAAGTGAATGGGAATAGAGGTAGTTATGGTAGAGAGCTCAAGCTTTATTTTTGCAAGCCAGTTCTTGGGATAGACTAATATAATTTCATGGAAGAGATTGGAGACTAACATAGTTTCTACTGTATGTATAAATACAGGTTTACCAGATAATCGATGAAATTGCTTTGGAAGAGTACTCCCAAATCTTTCACCTTTACCTGCCATCAAAATAATTGCACTACATTTTGTATTCATGAACACTTTTTGGATAAAGAAGTAGTTTGGATGCTAGCTAACTTAAATTACATATTTTAAGCATAGGATCACACTTTTTTTGTTAAGAAATAAATTTTGAATCTTTAAGCTCTTTGTGTATGAATTCTGCTCTTTTTCGAGGTATTTCTTGTGGATCTAAGTTGATGTCTTCATAGATAAAACCTATGTGGGCTCTTTGACATGTAAAAAACACTTCATTAATTTTACTATCTGAGATTCCTTCAATCATTTTAAGATCGATTCCTAACTTAATTTTACTAATTGCATCTAAAACTTCTTTAGTTTGTAGCTGAAGAGAATGCAGTAAAAGGCCATATGATCTACTTACAATGTCCTGAATGTTCATGTCAGGAGTCTTTTTACAGAGGTCTCTTAAATTTTTTTCAGCTATACTCAATTTAGTGGCACTTATATGAAGGTCTCTTAAGATCATTTCCTCAGTGAGACCCAGCGAATATTTATTTTGTAAAAGAACGAAATCTCCAATAAATTCTAAAGAGGATCCATGCAAGCTTGTGGTACAGACGCTATCCTCTAGATGCTGCTCCAAAGCCTCATCTAGCTTACCGCTATATATCAGCATTGGCAAATGTAAATAACACACAACACTCAATCCGGTTCCACATTTCCTTAAATCGGATGTTAAATATCCAAATTTTGAGGAGAATGAGGGTGTAAGCATGGATGATATGTCAGAGTCGATATCACTTAAAATTTGCCATGCCTTTTCCCATTTGTTTTTGCAGTCCACTATCTCCATTTCTAAGTGATCGGATATATTTATCAAAGCGAGAAAGTGAGCAGTGTCATCTACGATAAATGCTTGGCCAGCCAGGGTATTTTGAAAGCTTTCTCTGCATAAAAAATGTTCATAGAGAAACTCCTTTTCGTTAGAGGATAAATCTTCAGCTTTAAGGCATACAGGATTTTGAAGCTGTTGCATTTTGATTAAAAGCTGAGAAAGCTGATCCACCATTTTAATACATTGTGCTTCATTCATTTTTTGAGGGAATGAAGATCCTAAATAATTACGATGAAGAAAAAAGGAGGTAGCAGGCCACAAGGGGTTGCAATTTTCATCCCATGCAGAATGCGTATAAAAGGGTTTAGGTAGAGGTTTTTTTTCTGTCATTAGTATGTTCCATTAAATCTTTAATTTGATCTCTTAGCCAAGCTGCTTGCTCATAATTTTCTTTTTTAAGAGCCTCATTTAAGGCTTGATTCAATGCTGTAAGGCGGCTGGATCCCGGAATTTCTACTGGCCTTGAAGGAGATTTTCCAATATGAAAAGACTGAGATTTATTAATGTTAATATTTTTGGTGAGTCTTTCGGGAAGACCATTTAGGCTTTCTAATTCTTGAATAAGAACATCCCCAAAGATAGAATAACAATCCCGGCAACCTAAGGGATTTCCTGTTTTTATAGATTCTAGGGTAGTCCCGCAGTTGCCACAGCACAATCCCATCTCTTTTTCAGCAGTTTTAGGCATTTCGCTAATTTTTTGACCCGTGAGTTTTTGCTGCAGTATAGGGCAGTCTTCACACATGCTTAAGCAATTTATGCGGCTCAATAAAACTTCTTTGTAAGTTACAATAGCAGGCTTTTTGCAATGACTGCACTCATCGGGTCTGTCTGGCATGGA
>JBEIFG010000086.1:0-7591 GCA_040382555.1 Chlamydiales bacterium
GAGTCCTTTTTGAGTACTAGCTCTTTTAAATCAGAAAGATCTAATCGTTCTACTATTACAAAAAGGATTTCTCGAGCATCCCCAGAAAAGCCTCCTTTTCCATGCATAATCGTTAGTCCAAGACCAAGCTCCTGAGTAATAGCATCTGCTAGCTCTTTTGGTTTTGAAGAAATAATTAGTACAGACTTAAGTTCATCAAGGCCAACGATCACTAAATCTATCATTTTAAAGGCTACTATATAAGTCATTAAAGACTTGAGTGCAATATGCCAGTCTTTAAAAATCCAACCATAGGCAGCAAAGATAAAGATGTTGATTACGAGTACTACTTGACCAACAGTAAATCCCTTTTTACGATTTATAATGATAGCTAGGATCTCTGTTCCATCTAAACATCCACCAAAGCGGATGATTAAACCGACCCCTATCCCTAAAAGAGCCCCCCCGAAGACAATAATTTCTAGGCTGTCTCCATCGAATAAAGGTGCTTCATTAAATAAAAATAAAAAACCTGCAAAAAGAAGCACTGCTAATAGCATTTGAGCGACGAATGTTCGTCGAATGAATTTGAACGCCAAATATATAAATGGAATATTGAGTAAGACAAGAAAGTATGAGAGGTATTCTCCACCATAAAGTCTTGATAAAATTAAGGCTACGCCTACAATTCCTCCATCGATGAGTTGATGAGGCAATAGAAAAATTCTTATAGAAAGGGCGGCGAGTGCTGCACCTAAGGCTAACCAAAAAAATACAGATGTATGGTGTAGCCAAGATTTTATTTGTTGTTTGTTGGCCATGACGAATCTCGCAAGGTTAAAATTCTTGTCGTAAGATACTGATGGAAAGTTTCATTGTACAGAAAAAAGAAAAGAAAAAAATCGCATCAAAAATGCGCGGGAGACGGGGCTCGAACCCGCAACTTCCGCCGTGACAGGGCGGTGCTCTAACCAATTGAACTACTCCCGCTTTTAAGCATTGGGCGCAACAGGACTCGAACCTATGGCCACCTGTGTGTAAGACAGGCGCTCTACCAACTGAGCTATGCGCCCTCAGTATGCTTTAAAAGAAGGTATAGATTAATATTAGATCATATTTTTTCACAAGCTTTTTTTAAAAAAATAAAATGTTTTCATTATTTTCTTTTTTTTCGATATGAAGTTCCTCTTTAATCAGGGGAGAGTTAACCTTATATTTCTGCATATTTTTAATGAAGGATTCTAGGTGGGAAGATCATTTATATTAAAAACCCTTTGGTTGGGATTGTGGACGCTATCGAGTTGTTCTCCGGGTTCTCAGCAAGATTTTAGAAGAGAGGGTCAATTTTTATGCAAAGAATTGATCCAGGACCTACAAACTATCCAGAGCAGAGAAGATTTTTTACTGCTTGAGCCTATCTTAAAGAAAAGATTTGAAAAATTAGTGTATGTAATAATCAAGGCGAAAGAGCATCAAATCAAGCATTCGGAAGATTTTTTTTCTGTTGAAGCTGATGCAGCGGGGGTTAGTGATTTATTAAAGGAGCAGATGATCCGAATTTATTCAATAGAAGGTGGAAGAGAGTTTATAGAAAGGACGCAGCGAGAGGCTATGCTGCGCCTTGATAGCTTTGAAAAATTAAAGCAAAAACAGAAGGAGCTACGCATTAAGTAGCGTCTCAAAATGTTCTTTTCGAGTTTGGAGAATCTCAAAATGCGTTAATTCCTCTACATAAATTGGTGAGGCAGAGACATATCCTCGATTTAAAGCTGCTACATCACTGAGCTCATGTTCCTCATGCTCTTCCCATTTTCCACCCATCCAAAAATAGCTAAAGCCGTCTGGATGAGTTCTATGATCGGGATCTTCTTTGTAAAGACTTTTGCCTTGTCTTGTCATTAATATTCCTTGTACTTCTGAAGTAGCAGGAAAGTTAATGTTCAAGAAGCTTCCTTGGGGTAATGGGTGATCTAGTACATACCTTATAAGTGGGAAAATATACTTTTCAAAGTTTTGATAGTTCGGATTATCGTAATCCTGACATGAAAAAGCTATGCCAGGAATATTTCTCATTGTAGCTTCTATAACTCCCGCAACGGTGCCACTATAAAGAAGGGTTCTTCCAGAGTTGGCACCTCTATTCATTCCAGATACTACTAGGTCAGGGACTCTATTTAGTAATTTTGTGGTGCCTAAGCGTACGCAGTCAGCGGGAGTTCCTGTTATCTTCCAAGCCTCTGCGGTTCCTTCCCATTCAACTTTATGAATTTGAATAGGATCCCAAAGAGTTAGGCATAGTCCAACTCCTGATTTTTCCGAAGCAGGCGCCACAATGGCTATTTCACAGTGGTCTTTGAGTGCATTCCAAAGATGACGAATACCGGGGGCATAAATACTATCGTCGTTGGTAATCAAAATAAATGGTTTTTTAGTCATGTAAATATCTTTAGTTGAGGTGTGCTAGATTTCATTTTTTTTTACTAAGTGCTTATCTTGTGTAAGATGAGAGACTACAAGTATTGCTATAAAGCTAATAAAAAAGGCCGGAACAATTAATGGGATTTCCTGATGAATGAATCTATTGATATAGGGCCATACAGCGGATATGCCGCCACCAAGCAGAATTCCTGCCCAAGCTCCAAATTTGTTAATAGATTTAGAGTATAAACTTAGCAAGAGTAAGGGGCCAAAAGCAGCGCCAAGTCCCGACCAGGCATAAAGCACAAGTGAATAAATGGTACTTATTTTGCCATAAGCTATTAGAAATGCCACAACGGCAACTACGACTACGCCGATTCTTGATACTATCAGGAGCTCTTTAGATGAGGCAGTTTTATGAAATATTCTCTTATAGAAATCTTCAGTCAAGCTTGAGGATAGAACAAGAACTTGCGAGCTCATGGCATTAATGGTAGCAGCGAGTACCGCGCATAAAATCAAGCCTATTAAGAAGGGAGGGAAGGTTTGCTTGACCATTTCAATAAAAACTTGTTCTGGATCGGCTAGTTGACCTTGAAAAAAACCTATTCCTACAAGACCTACTAAAGTAGCGGCCGTAAGGGATATAAACATCCAAGTCATCCCTATAGTTCTTGATTTACTAATTTCATGAACATTTTTTATCCCCATAAATTTAGTCACAATATGTGGTTGTCCAAAATAGCCAAGACCCCATCCAAGTATTTCTAGCAAAATAATTATACCTGTTTTACTTGAAAAATTAGGTAGCATAGATATTGAGAGGTTCTTTTGCTTCATCACACTAAAAATAGATTCCCAACTTCCTATTTTTGGTAAAATATAAAAAGGAACAAAGATGATCACCAGCATAAGAAAAATACCCTGAAATAGGTCAATCCAGGCCAACGTGGTGTAGCCGCCAATAAAAACGTAGGGAACGACTATAATAGTTCCCAAAAAGATTCCAAGATAGTAGTCTATATTAAAGAGAGTTTCTAGAAGAAGCCCAAGCCCTACCAATCCAGCTGATATATAAATAGTGTAAAAAACCAAGGACATAATCGCGGTAAAAATACGAATGGTTCCTGAGGTATCTGCTAAACGACTTTCAAAAAACGAAGAAAAAGTAAGGCTATTATACTGCTCTGTAGCTACTCTGATTTTTGGAGCCACAAGAATCCAATTGAGAAGCATAAATGTAATAAGACCTACCGCAGCCCAGGCTTTGAAAAGACCTCCCATAAAGATAGCTGCTGGATATCCCATAAATAACCAACTGCTCATATCACTGGCGTGTGCTGCAAGTGCGGTAAGCCAATAATTCATTGAGCGGCTTCCTATAATGAAATCAGTAGCCGAAACGTGTTTTTTATAAGATAAGATGCCGATAGCTAATAAAATAGCGAAATAGATTAAAATCGCAGAGAGTTCATATAAGTACATAGGCTTACTTTTACGTTGGTTTTATTAAGTATAATCAAGCCATTTTTTCTAATTTTATCCAATAGCTATTTCCTTAGAGATTTTTGAAGTATTAAAGGGGTTTCCTTGACGTGGATTTCTAGCAGCTTTATCCGAAGCGTAGTTTAAACTGGCATGAGAAAGATTTTCTCTAAGGTTTGGAAATGTCTTTTCTAAAGAGGAAATCCATTTATCTGTCTGCTTTCTTAGGGAATCTTGTCCTATAGGGCATTGGCAAGTAACTCTGGAAAAGCCGTATAGTTTCGCAAACTCTAATATGTCAGATTCTGGTACATAAATTAGAGGGCGGATAATGGTAATTCCATATTCATACATAGGTACTTTTGCCAGATTGGCTGCAAATTCTCCCTTATGAAACAAATTCATTAGTAACGTTTGAATACTATCATCTCGATGGTGTCCAAAAGCCACCACTTGGCAACCCTTAGCCCTAGCTGCGTTAAAAATTAACTTTCGCCTCTCTCTGGAACAACTATAGCATTCCAGAGTTTCTCTAGTTTGGTTTGAAGCTAAACATACAAGTTCAATGTCAAGCTCGCTACAGATTCCCTTTAAAAAAGCTTCATTAACTCCTGCTCCGCAGGAAAATTCTCCGTTCACATGAAAAGCTGTAATTTTAAAGTCAGGAAATCCCCTTCCCACAATTGCTTTAAGCATAAAAAGAAGAGTAAGACTATCTTTACCACCACTTAGAGCAATACCTACGGAAGTAGATTTTTCAAGGAGTTTAAAATCATAAAGGGCTTTTCTGCACATGCTTTCGATTTTTTTCCCAAGTCTTGTCCATGGGGGAGATGCAGTAGGTAAGGATATTTTTAAATTATTATTGGTCATGATTTTGTATTCTACTTCATTTGAGTTCAAGATACCAGGGGAAATTGATCTAGACACGATCAATTTTTTTAAGTATACTTAAAGATATTATTAATTTTAAGAGTGGCTATGAATAAGGTCGAAAGAAACGATCCCTGCCCTTGCGGGTCGGGAAAAAAATTCAAAAAATGTTGTGGATTAAAAGGAATAAATAAAAAAATTCAGGCTACTATTCTGCCTGCTTCATCTGCAATAGGGGTTCAACGGTTGTCTAATGCTTTTTTCAAGCAAGTAGCTCCCTCAGAAAGCTCTTTGGCCAATAAGAAGATTGATGTAAATGCTTCTAAAACTAAAGAGGGGGATTTATAGAAATAGCTCTTTAGCTATTAAATCCCTCATTTTCATCAACCTTTTGTGTACAAGCTCATGGCTTTTCTAAAGGCATCATGGATATCATTGGTTAAAGAGTTTTCTGGTATGCATTCAAAAACACCGAATTTTTTGCAGTCCTTTTTTAAAGAAGGTCTCATACTAGACAAAATTAAAGAAATCCCGTTCTGGCTGCACTCTAGATAAAATTTTTCTAATGCTATCATTCCAGAAGCATCCATAAATAGCACGCTCTTCATTTCAATTATATATATCGAAGCAGCGGGTACACTTTGTAAAATCGAAGAGCTTCCAAAAAAATAAGGACCAAGAATTTTATAAATACCTATTTCGGAAGGTACAGATTTATTTTCTATATTTTCCTCAATACCAGATGGACTTTCGTTTACATTCATGTCATAGGGAGCAAGAATGGCTCTTTGGCTCATTTGTCTCATAAATAGAACGCTTGAAAGACCTACTCCCACAAAAACAGCCACAGTTACATTGGTAAATAAAGTGAATAGAAATGAAGTTAAAAGTACCACAACGTCTAAGGTAGGTGCTTTCAGGAGTCTTAAAAATTTATCTAGGTGAAACAGCTCAAGCGAAATTACCATAAGAATTGAAGCAAGTATGACTAAAGGGATTTGGCTAACAATGGGGGCTAGTAGTAAAAGAATAATTATAAGTATTCCTGATCGAAAAAGTAGGGCTAAGGGGCTCTGAGCACCTGATCTTGCATTTGCTGCTGTTAAAAGAATTAATCCCATACTAGGTAATCCTCCGAAAAACAGGAGAGCGGCGTTTGAGGCTCCCTGAGCCACCAGCTCTAAGCTGGGTTTAAATTCGACTTTACTAATATCTCTTCCGATGATGGCTGCAAGTAGGGATTCTAAGCTGGATGTAATAGCGATAAGAAAACCGTTGGAAATATAAAAACGGACTAATTTGACGTCGAAATGAATGAGAGGAAATTTTGGAGATGCAATTTTGCTTGGTAAAACCCCATATTTGCTTTGAATAGTTTCCACCGGTAGCTTTAAGACAAAGCAAGCAATGCTTAGTATTAAAATTGTGAGTATAGCCCAAGAACTTTTTGATACATATTTTTTTAGGATAATAATGGTAGCAATCGCAACGATACCCACTGCCAGGCAGTAGTAGTTAACTTGCGAAAATAGGGGGAATATTTTTTCTAATTTTTCATAGCTATTATTTATAGCGATATCGTTGGAATGAATTCCTAAAAAAAGATGAATCTGGCTTATAAATAAAACGATTCCTATTCCTGCTGAAAATCCAATAATTAAAGAAATAGGAATAAACTTTATCCAGTAAGCTATTTTTAGCATGCCGAAAAGGATTAAAAATACCGAGCCAAATATCATGCAAATAACTAATGACTCGAAACCATGAGACGTAAGAATGTTTTTGACGATTAATATGATAGTTGCGCTTGGACCGCACATCTGCACATTACTTCCTGTGAGAAAGGCTAGGACAATTCCACTAATAATCCCTGTGATTAGCCCCTGCTCTGGTGTTCCTCCGAAAGCAATTCCAAGTTCTACAAATAGAGGTATAGAGAGCATGGCAAGAGTAATACTGGATATTAAGTCTTTTTTAAGGGCCGTGAAACTAAGTGGCTTGGTTAAAAAATCAAACAGAATTGGTGTAAATTTTTTGCTCAGCAAGATCATGTTAAGCTGCCTTAGTTTCTACCTTTGCGTATTTCTTATACATGCAGTATTTTTGGTTATTTTGAAAGAAGATCTCTAATATTTGAATGTCTATTTTCATTTAAATCATTCTAAAGAATTTGCAATTGTGAGCCCAAAGAGCACCTTAACCTACGATTTTTAGAAAGAATATAGAAAAAGCTGAGTATTTTTTTAGAAATATTCAAAAAGTATTGTAGGTAATCTTTTTGTTTGTTATAACTTCATCTTCAATTTGCTGGCGTAGCTCAATTGGTAGAGCGCCCGACTTGTAATCGGATGGTTGAGGGTTCAATTCCTTTCGCCAGCAATTTATGGGGGTGTCGCATAGTGGCAATTGCAGGGGACTGTAAATCCCCCACCTTCGGGTTTCGTGTGTTCGAGTCACACCGCCCCCATTTTCTTTTCAAGAGTTTTCAAGTTTCTTTGAAAACTCTTATTTTCAAAATGATTATTTCATTTCAAATGAGCGGCCTATGATTACTCTTTTTCACCCTTGTTTCGAATTTGAATCTAAAGCTAGAGCATCCGGTTATAAAATAATTGCTGGAGTAGACGAAGCTGGTAGAGGTCCCTTAGCTGGTCCTGTGGTGGCAGCTGCGTGTATTCTACCAGAAGGTTTTTTTTTACCTGGTATTACAGATAGTAAAAGCCTAACTTCTAAACAAAGAAAACAACTTTTTAAAGAAATTCAATCAAAAGAAGAAATTCAATATGCTATAGGGATAGTCGATGCACAAAAAATTGATCAAATCAATATACTGCAA
>JBEIFG010000087.1:0-7496 GCA_040382555.1 Chlamydiales bacterium
AAACTCCATGTTTCATCGAAGAACTCTTTGCCTAATTTGAATGCAATCCAACTTGCTGAGGATTCAGCGATGTTATTAAAGATGGGTAGAGCCATAGAGTTTATATGTTTTACTTGGGGAAGAGTAGTTAAGGTTGTCTCGATAGACTGAATCAACTGGAGTTTGTTTTTTTTGGATCTCTTATTGGTCGTCATGTGGCGCAGCTCTCTGAATTTCTCAGCTAAGGGTTTAGTATAAAATTCTTCCATTAGGCGAGCTTCGGAGCTTAAGTTGGGATCATCTTCGCAAATTTTTTGTAAGTCAAGCACATGTTTACTGCACTCAGCTATAGCACCAAGAAGTTCGGCCTCATTTTCAAAATTGAGCAATAGGGTCATTTTGGTTAGGTGAGAGGAGACCGAAGTTTTAAGTTTTAAGATATGTCTCTCGAATAAATTTTGTGTGCGTGAGGGGGTTTTTTCAAAACTTTTATGGACTACAGTTTTTATAGCTTTATTGAGTATAGCCTCTCCAAGTTCTGTGATTTCCCGCTCTAAGTGCATCATGTCTTCTTCTGATTCAACTTCATTGGACTCTAAAGCTGAATTTAACGCATCCAGTAACATAAATTCCCTTGAGGGAATGAGCTCAGGGGTTAAAAAGGTGTTTTTTGCTTTATCGATAATAAGAGCTAGTGCATCAGCACAATAATCGGCACTTATTTTATACAAGCTATCCTTGGCTCTTTCCAGAAGAGTTGGCTCCGATCCTAAATGTCTAGATTGGCGATGAAGTTCAAGAACATCATAGAGATTTATCACCAATTGTTTCAGCTCTTCCCGATTTGCTATGGTAGCTTGTGGGCTACTACTCTCACTTTCAGACTCGTCTAAAGCTTGCCAAATTTGTTTAAGTTGCTTAAAAAATAATTTGTTCACAGAGTGGGTATATCCATTGCGATACACTTGGCTAACTGAGCGGTTTACTATAGTTTCGAGTACATTTGATTGAGATACAGCCAACTGAAGGACTTTTCGAAGGATGAAGTCGACAGCGATTTCAGCAAGATAGATCAATGGAGAAAATACGTATAATATTCCTCTTAGGACCCAGGGTGCTTTTGAGGCCATTTTTTGAAATTCTGAATGCCAACCCAGGGGGGGGAGAATAGTCTCAATCGCTTTATAAGTAGCCTCTGCATATAGACGCTCAGACGTGAATCCGTGATTAAATATGGGATCAGCAAGCTCATTTTCTGTCATGGTTTCAGGGGATGAAGTAGGTCGAGGGTCATTATTTACTCTTCGAAGCGTTCCTTTAAGAACACATAAAAACTCATTGGCATTTTTTACCATTTTTGTATGTTGTTCTTGAATTTTTACGTAAGAAGTGGGTCTTGAAGCTTCTTCAATCCTAACAAGCAGGCTGCTGATAAAACGTGAAAGGTAGTAATTGGAAGATAAGCTTACAAAAGCAAAAGCAATTTTCGCTCCCACTTTTGCAAAGTATGAAATATCCAATCTATCTATTTCACGAAAGAATCTTTTTCGAACATTCACCAGATAATGTTCATTTCTTTCGCAGCTACTTATCACTCTAGAGATTACTCCCTCGGGAATTAATCGATTGCATGAAAATTGATTGGCCGCCTGCATAGCGACCATGCATGAGATATTAGAGACTAACCTTTCCTGCAAAGCAGGGATAGCTGCCGCGTAGTCAAAAGGAAATGGTTCATGATTTAAAGGTGTAGCGCTAATATTTTGTAATAAGATGTTTTTTACGCAAATTTTTTGAGCCGGTTCTTCACGGATAGGAATTTCAAAAATGCCATTAAAATGTAGTTGAATGAGTTGTCTCACATCAGTGTCTTCAAGATCGCTCCCATTCATAATATGAGTAAGCTGTCTTCGCAGACTATTAAAATCGCCTGTCCCATTTTTTACTCTTTCTATTTCTGCAATCATGTCGTTAATTTGATTTGCTAAAGCTTCGTTGGGAATGTCCTTGGCTGCTTGGGCAAGAATAAAAGCAATACCACTTAATACCCAAGAAGTAGCCTGAGTACGTACTCCTTGATGTATCCATGTCCCTGCTTTAAGAAGTAGCACATCAAAAGATGACTTATTCGGGCTCGTTTCTGAATCAGACAGGAGTGAGCTATTGCTGTGCTGCGGGGTAAAAAGAAGGGGATTTTCTAAAGCGGCTACACTACTTGTTTCACTAAGAGAAATGTGCTCATCTTGAGAGCTTTCCAATTCGTGTATCCGTGGCTCTAAGGAGGGTGCATTTCCCTCAGAAGCCAGGCTAGGTATTCTTCTTTGCGTTAAAGCTATAGGATGTCTGGGAACCGATGGACCACTAAGCCCCTCCAGCATACCTGTCCCATAGTTTCTTATAGATGATCCGACTATTTTTCCAATATTTTGAAAAGTTGAGCTCCCTTCTTGCTGACTGGCTATAGGAAATCCATCCAGTAAGCCTTTTTTAAAAGAAAAAAGAATTTTACCGATTTGCTTACCACCAGAGTATGCTGTTGCTTCAGCTAAATAACCCACTCCACCGGCACAGCGTAGAGGGATATTTATAAAAATATATAGAAGAGCACCCCAATTAAGTGCAGCAAGACCCCAGCATAGGTGGGAAGGACTTGGTGCATTGGTTTGCTCCTGATCCAAAGAAGCTGAAGAGTCAAGGGGGGGAGCGGAATCTTGTGCATTAGATGTTAATATAGGTTCTCCATGATCGGTGGGAACAGAAGGGATAGCGCTTATGGGGCTTCGAATCGGGGATACGCTCATTGGCTCACTCCACAAAAGGTAAGTTTTTCAAAAGGTAAACAGAAAATTATGATGAGAATAGGGTGAAAATGTAAAGAAAACCTTTTTCAAATAATATTGATTAGTTATTTAATTCGATTCGATTATTTCGATATTTACTTTAGATTAATTTTATTTAATAATAACTTAATTATTTGATGTTTAATTTAAAATATAGTTTATGTTGAAAAAATACTTTGTTATAAGGTTTAATAGAAGGCCGAAAGACATATATTTTTTAAAAAAGAGGTCTCATAATGAAAAAATTTCTTTGTTATTTCCTGGGTATTGCATCGCTAGTAGGTGCTCAGGCTACATCTGCTGCTGTAGCAGCAAATACTCAAGTAGCGCAGCTTGAAACATCAAGAGATTCTTTGAGGGAATCTGTTAGCAAGCAATTTCAAGAGTTTGTCAAGGGAAGTAAAGAAATGATGAATCAATATGATGGATTTATCAATACCCTTAACAAGGCAATAAAAGAAGATAAAGGGTTAAAAGCAAAAGATTTAGATCGTATTCTGGATGCCGCATGTTTTGCAGCTGAGTGTCATCAACATCAAACTAGAAAAAATGCTAAGCAAACTCCCTATGTAAGTCATCCAATTGCGGTTGCTGAATCTGTAGTTTCCATTGGAAAAGTCTATGATGCGGATGTGATTATCGCCGCCTTACTCCATGAAACTATTGACGATACCCATGCAACTTTTTCTGAAATTCGTGAGCGGTTTGGAACTAAGGTTGAATCAATCGTTAGAGAAGTTACTGAAGATAAATCGTTATCTTCCATAAAAAGAAAAAAAATACAAATTATTCAAGCTCCAACAAGATCTGAAGGAGCATCTGTGGTTCAAATGGCCGATCAGCTATTTAATTTGAATAACCTTCTTTATGATGCACCTACAGATTGGCCAAGAGAGAGAATAGATCAATATTTTCAATGGTCTCAATCAGTGGTTGATAACCTGCCTGAAGCCAGTAAATCTCTAAAGGATGAATTACACAGAGTGATCAAAGAATACTGGAAAAAACAAGCCTAGCTTAAGTGATTTTCCAAGAAATATTCAGAGGCCCTAGCTAAAAAATGCTAGGGCCTTACTATTAGTGGCAAGTAAAGCTTATTTGATCATTACCCCTCGACTTCACAAGATGTAACCGAACGGTTGTGTTAGAGCGAATTTCTTTTTTGAGTAATCCACTTGAGAGTTTATTGACTACCTCTTGCTGGATTAATCTCTTTAAGGGACGAGCTCCAAAAAAGGGATCATATCCTTGCTCTGAAAGGAAATGGATCACTTCTTTATCCCAAGCTAAATCTATTTTTTTATCCTTGAGTCGCTCTTCTACTTTTTTCAATTGCAAAAAAGAGATTTTTTCCATGTCTTTTTGCTGAAGAGGTAAAAAAGGTAGAATCTCATCTAATCGATTCAAAAATTCCGGTCTAAAGTGTGTTTTAAGGATAGGTTCGACAATATTTAAAACAGCTTCTTTACTCCAATCAGAAGATTTAGAGCGGATCTTTTCTAAAATATTCTCCGACCCTAAATTAGAAGTCATTATAAAAAGAGCATGTCTACAGTTTACCAATCGTCCTTTGCTATCAGTTAAGCGCCCATCATCAAATATTTGTAACAGTATATTAAAGACATCAGAATGTGCTTTTTCTACCTCATCAAATAAAACGACGCTATACGGTTTTCTTCGAATCGCTTCTGTAAGCTGTCCCCCTTCTTCAAAACCCACATATCCAGGAGGAGATCCAATCAGCTTTGAGACTGCATGCTTTTCCATGTATTCTGACATATCCACACGGATCATAGAGTCTTCTTGATTGAAGAGTTCTGAAGCAAGGGCTTTTGCTAGTTCTGTTTTTCCAACGCCTGTAGGGCCTACAAATAAAAATACTCCTAAAGGTCTAGCAGGGTCACTCAGCCCAGCTCTTGACCTTCTTACCGCCTCACTTATCGCCCGCACAGCCAAAGTTTGTCCCACAACCCTAGCTTCGATATTAGCTTCTAGGTGCAATAATTTTTTAGATTCTGCTTCAAGCATTTTTTGAACGGGAATACCAGTCCATTTCGAGACTATTTGTCCAATGAGCTCGGCATCTACATCCTCTTGAAGTAGGCGATGGGGGAGTTGCTCTAGCATTTTATTGGCTTTTTGTAATTCTTCTTTCTTTTTTGGAATATCGCTGTAGCGCAACTGGGCTACTTTATGATAATCAGAAGCTCTTTCCGCTTCTTCTTCTAAAAATTTAAGCTGTTCTAACTGATTTTTTTTGTCCTTTACCTCTTCTATCCACTGTTTTTCTTGGTGCCAGCGCTCTTTGAATAGAAAAAGATCTTCTTTGGTTTGCGCTATTTGTGATTGCAATTTTTCATATTCTGACTTTGATAAATCGGAGTTTTCCCTTTTTAAGGCTTCTTGCTTCACAATAAGCATGCTTAACTCACGCTCTTTTTTATCTATTGGTAAGGGACAGCTACCAATCTGCATGCGGATCATACTTGCAGCTTCATCTATGAGATCTATTGCTTTGTCTGGGAGTTGCCGATCTGAAATATACCTACTAGATAAAAAAACAGCAGCGTGAAGTGCACTCTCATCGATTCTTACTCCGTGAAAAATTTCATAGCGCTCTTTGAGCCCCCTAAGAATAGATATAGCATCTTCTAAGCTAGGTTCAGTAACGAGTACAGGTTGAAATCTTCTTTCTAGGGCAGGATCTTTTTCGATATATTTTTTATATTCATTCGGTGTGGTAGCTCCAATGCAATGAAGTAGGCCTCTTGCAAGCGCCGGCTTCAGTAAATTGGCAGCATCCATGGCACCCTCACTGGCTCCAGCTCCTACTAAGGTGTGCACTTCATCGATAAATAATAAAAGCTCTCCTTCACTTTTTTCGATCTCTTGCAAAATCCCTTTGAGTCTTTCTTCAAATTCACCTCGATATTTTGTGCCAGCGATCAATTGTCCCATGTCCAACACATAAAGCTGTTTACCTTTTAGAGAGTCAGGGACATCTCCATGATAAATACGTATAGCTAATCCTTCAGCTATGGCAGTTTTACCGACACCCGGCTCGCCTATAAGGATAGGATTATTTTTGGTTCTTCGACTAAGAACTTGCATCGTTCGTCGAATTTCCTCATCTCTGCCAATCACTGGATCTAGCTTACCCTCTTTCGCAAAAGCTGAAAGATTCTTGCAATATTTTTCTAAGGCTTGAAAGCTTGATTCCGCTGTGGGTGAATCCATACGATTTCCTCCTCGAATTTTAAAAATCTGACTTTCTATTTTCGACAATTCTATGCCAGCTTGTTTTTTAAAAGAGGCAAAAGGATCTATAGCATCTTCCCAAAATACATAAAATAAGTGATCGATACCGATGTAAGTATCTTTCCATTGTTTGCGTAGAGTGTCTGCTTGCATAATTATCTTTTGTAAAGAAGCTGCAAGACTTGGCTCTAAAGGGGTTCCTGTAAATTTTGGGGATTTAGCAATTTGTTGTTTTAACTCTGTTATCAATAATTCATTAGAAAGTTCCAAAGATCGACAAAGCGTTTGAAAATATCCTTTAGGATCTTCAAGCAAGGCTAGTAAAAGATGATTGCTGGATACTTCCGTGTGATGATCTTTTCGGGCAATTTCAAAAGCACGTTGCAAAGCAAACGAGACTGCTTCGGAAAATAGCGGGGTCATGAAAATACCTCTCAGTGCTTTAGTAGCTCTTATTATATTATTCCTAAACAAGGGGGCTTGTCAATAGATCGTGAGCATTAATGAGATCTTGACAAAAGATATTTTTTGTTTAAGGTATAACCTTGGAACTATCTAGTTAGGAGGATGAAATTTGATTAAACGTTTACTACTTTTAGCTTGCACATCTTTGTGTTTGAGTTATGGCTTTCTTGAAGCAAAGACTGTAAACTTTACCATACTATCTTTTAACGATGTGTATGAAGTGGTCCCAGATAAAGATGGAAGAGGTGGATTTGCTTCCATGCAAACCCTTTTGCAGCAGGAACGGGAGAAATCACAATACCATGTAACTACAGTCAATGGGGATTTTTTATCGCCGTGTCTACTTTCCATTTTTGACAAAGGGGCTCATAGAATTGAACTATTCAATATGCTTGGGGTGGATATGGTAGTTCTTGGGAATCATGAATTTGATTTTGGCCCAGAAGTGGTAAAACAAAGAATAGCAGAATCTCAATTTCCATGGCTTACCGCTAATGCCTTCGGTGTAGACGGAAAATATTTTACCGGGCAGAAACAAACTTACCTAGTAGACGTAGAGGGTATAAAAATAGGGTTTTTTGGTCTGATTACTGTAGAAACACCAGAATTGTCTTCTACAGATAAAAAGGTCTGTTTTTCTCCGCTAGCATTTACTGCAAAAAAAATGATTGAAGAGCTTAAAGAGCAAGGGGCTGATGTGATTGTTGCCCTCACTCACCTTCTAATGCATGAGGATAGGCAACTTGCTAAAGAGGTTCCTGAAATTGATGTGATTTTAGGGGGGCACGATCATGATCCAATTACGTGGTATGATGATACTACCTTCATACATAAATCGGGGCAAAATGCCTATTATTTAGCTCGTATAGACCTCACTATCGAAAAAGAGGAGCAAACAGGAAAGACTAAAGTTTTTCCCTCATGGAATGTCATTTTAAATAAAGGGATACTACC
>JBEIFG010000088.1:0-7473 GCA_040382555.1 Chlamydiales bacterium
AGTACTACTTAAATAGTAAACATGCCTTGGCGTCTGTTTGGCCCATTTTTTGAAGCTAAAAATCTCCTATTGTGGCACTTAAAAATTAGGCGAAAAAACAGCTAAATACATTTATTTATGAAGATGGTCCCAGCATTCTTTTTAAAATTGAAAGATACTCATTAAAAAAAGCACCCTGGACTAGGGTTAAAAATGACAAAAGAGAATATTTTTTTCTCAAAATTAAAGAAAAATGAGATTAAGAATGTTTTGGATTGCTTTTTAGCGTAGAAAAAAGATAAAAAGATTATGGTGACAAGTGAACAATTAAGGGTAGCGTTGTGATCGAAGCGCATATTTCTCAACTCATGCAGGATTTAGAGCTAGGAGTCCCATCAGATAAAGATACTCAAGGCTTTTATTCGATACAACTTAATGAAGATATACTCGTCTATATCAAGTCATTAGATCCAGGAATGTATTTCAAAAGCAACATTATCTTATGCCCTACCAAAGACAAAGAAACTCTCTTTACTCTTCTTCTAAAGGCTAATTTTTTGGGTCTTTCTACTGGGGGCGCTACCATTGGCCTGGATAAAGATGAGAAATACTTGACACTCTCTCGTGCAATACCGTATGACATAAACTACAAATCTTTTAAAGAAATAATCGAAGATTTTGCTAACTACCTCGACTTTTGGGAACAAGAAGTTAAGCGACATCAAACAGCAGCAGAACAAGGAATACTCTAAGGGCGGTAATAAATCTCATGGCAGGATATCTTGTAGCAGAAGAGGGCCCGCTGGCCGGCGTAATCATACGCTTTGAAGATGAAGAAACTGAGTGGGTTCTCGGAAGAGATCCCGATGAAGTTTCTATCGTTTTAGAAGATCCTATGGTATCAAGAAAACATGTGATCTGTAGATATACTCCAGAAGGATATGTTCTTGAAAATTTAAGCTCCGTGAATCCAGCCACGCAAAATGGCAAAGTTATTACCGAAGCTGTTCTTCTAAGAGAAGGGGATATTCTTCAAATTGGAAGTACATTTTTTAGATTTACTGAGACCGAGCCTGCTGAACACACTCCTGTGTCATTTGAGGAAAATGAAGAGCCTCTTTACTTTGAAGACATGGACGATCTATCTTCGGCAAGTTTTGGAGTTCAAAACATGACCCGTTGGATGATTAAAGTCATCTCTGGGCCTAACACCGGCGCTGAATTTAGTCTCGAAACTGGCTCAAGCTATGTAATTGGAAAAGACTCTTCGATCAGTGATGTCGTATTCAATGATTTAAGCGTTTCCAGACAACACGCCAAAATTTCAATTGATAACCAAAATCTCGTATTTATTGAGGATTTAGGTAGTCGAAATGGGGTGCTTGTCAACGGTGACCTTATACAGTCCAAAGCAGAGCTGAAATCTCAAGATTTAATTAACGTAGGAACGACCTCTTTTCTTGTAATAGATAGAGAAGAGAGTCATGAAACAATCATTGCAGCCCCGCCTGTACAAGCTCCTAAAGAAGAAGAGCTGCCTCAAGAAGCTGCCCCCACTCCGGTAGCCGTAAAAAAAGACTGGAGAGAGCTGGTCATCCCCAAAAAACATCTTATGATTGCAGGTGGTTTTTGCTTGATCCTTTTAGGTTTAGTTGCCTCCACCTTTTCTCTTTTTAAAGCAATGCCTATCGAAGTACAAGTAAAAAATGAGTCTGAGCAAATCAAAGAGACTTTAGCCAAATTTCCCGAAATTCAGTTTACGTTCAATGAATCGACAGGAAAACTCTTTTTACTTGGCCATGTTCTTACACAAGTGGAAAAACAAGAACTCTCATATTCTTTACAAGGATTACCCTTTATTACCAGCATTGATGATAACGTGGTGATTGATGAATATGTTTGGCAAAATATGAACGCTTTACTGCTTTCTAACCCTAATTGGCAAATGGTTTCTATTCACTCTCCATCTCCCGGAAAGTTCGTAATGAAAGGGTATGTAGAAAGTGTGGAAATCGCTGAAAATCTAGCAGAATATATAAATATCAATTTTCCTTACTTAGATAGGCTACAAAATAGTGTGGTGGTGGAAAGCAATTTAAATATGCAAATTCAAGGCCTTTTCATGGAAAAAGGTTGGAGTGGAGTTACTTTTCAACTCACCAACGGCGAACTTATTCTTTCTGGTCGCGTGGACGAGCGGGAGTCTATATCTTTTAAAGATCTACTGAATAAACTCAAAGCCCTTCCCGGAATTCGGCAAATCAAAAACTTCGTAGTCTTTACAGCGGCGGAGAGCTCTAGGGTAGATATCTCTAAGCAATACCAAGTCTCAGGGTTTTCACAAGGATCCAATGAGCAATCTTTTGTAGTAATCAACGGTAGAGTGTTAAGCGTCGGAGATGCAATCGATGGAATGAAAATAACAAATATTCAGTCAACAATCGTATTACTCGAAAAAGATGGATTAAAATTTAGAATTAACTACAATCTGCAATAAAAGCTAAATCAAAAAAGTAGGGGAGCTCTCTATGTACGGCCTTGAAAAAAAACAAAAAGCACTCTTTGAGTTCGATCTTGAAAAAGATCTTAAGCAAGATCCTTCAAAAAAACAAAAATTAGTCAAAGAGGTGGAAGAAAAAATTCACGAGATCAAAAATATCATTCGTCAAGGAGCTTCCACAGAAGATTTTAACAACTATGGAGTTCTTCTTCATGGCTACGCTGCGCTACAAAAAGTAGTAAATAAAATTTCAAGTAAATAATCCAGAAGGAACCCAAATATGGCACTCACTTCATTTGCTACCCTATCTTTTAACTCGCTGATTACCCAATATTGTAAACTTCAAAGCCAGGTAATGTCACAGGTAAAGCTGCTCTCTAGTAGTATTACCTCTGCGACTCCCGGTAAATTCTTGATGCTCCAGTTTTCTATGAGCCAAGTAACCCAAGTAGGAGACTCTATCTCCAATTTGATTAGCCAGGTGCAATCTGTCATCAACAACGCAGTTCGCAACCAGAAAACATCCTAATTATTTTAGTTTAATTACGCCTTCAGCTAGGGAAAGGAAAAGTACATGGATCTCAAAAAATACAAAGACCACTTCATTGTTATGGTGGAAGCTGGTTTCATTGCTGTAAATCAGGCAGATGAAGATTGCGCATTAAAACTCTTCAAAGCTGCCTCCCTATTAGACCCAAATAACCAACTTCCAAATGTGGGATTAGGTTATATGCATCTTTGCAAGCTAGAGCTAAAAGAGGCCTGCAGAATTTTTAATGAAATATTGCAAAAAGAACCGACTAATGAAATGGCTAAGACTTTTCTGGGACTGAGTATGTCTTTAGATCCTAAAGAGATCTCCCACGGAGAAAAAATCCTCGAGCAGTCTGCAGAAGGTTCAAAAGATCCTGCTATTAAAACTCTTGCTCACAGTGCCATCGAATTCGTAGAAAAATTTGTAAAAAAGAAGCCCACTCCAACGCAAGGGACTACCAAGCACGAAAAAAGATAAAAACAGACAACTCCTCTTTCCCTCAAGCGGCGTCTTAGCAAACTTCCATGACGAAAAAAAAGCACATGTGCTATGAATTGTTTATGGGAGTTTGTTTTTTTGTTTCTTAAAAAGCTCCCTAATTCATGCAATTAAACTGTAAGAGATACTCCATGATAGAAAAAATAATGCCCGATGATGTAAATCCAGCAGATAAAATTGGCGCCATCATGCCCCTTGGACAAGAAGGTTCAGAACTTGGAACAACTACGCAGTCCTTTTCGACCTACATGCAAAATGCGCCCGTAGCTGAAATGGGAACCACTAAATCTCAGATGATTTCTCCCTTTGATCTTGCCCAGGGCCCTAAATCTGGTATTACATCCCCTAATTTGGGAACCATAATGAACCAAGTGTCCCTAGCTCAAAACACTATGTCTGGATTGCAGACACAGCTTGTCACTCCTGATCTGCGTCTCACGGAATCACAAAAAAAAATTGTTAAAAGCAAATTAACTGACGCGAATACAAGCCTTAAAAATGCTAACGCTAAGCTTGGAGCCCCCGAAGTAGAACTTTCACAGAAACCGACCTCCTCTGGTCCTCTTGCCAAATTTTTAGATTATGTGGCCGATGGAATGAACCAGCTTGATTCTGCAAAAAATCAAATTAGTGATTTAAAAAACAAAGGGTCAAATCTAACCCCAGCTGACTTTCTAATGATTCAAATTAAAATGAACAAAGCGCAGCAAGAATTGGATTTTACCTCAGTACTTTTATCCAAAGCGGTAGAAGATTTCAAAATGATGATGAATATTCAATTATAATCCTTTTTCGCCTAGGAGAAGCAAATGGATCCTTCCAAAGACATCGAAAAACTGATATCCCACCTCGATGATATAGAACTCACCACTGTCCATGGAAGAATTACCGAGATCGTCGGTATGCTGATAAAAGCCGTTGTACCTCAAGTAAAAATGGGTGAGGTATGTCTAATTAAGCGAGAAGGAGATCCTTTAATTGCTGAAGTAGTGGGGTTTACTCGAGAAGAAGTTTTTTTATCTCCTCTTGGTGAGATGACGGGCATCGGACCATCTTCAGAGGTGATTCCTACTAGAATGCCCTTACATATCAAAGTCGGTCCCCAGCTACTAGGAAGGGTATTAAATGGTTTAGGCCATCCATTAGATGAAGATACTAAAGGGCCTCTAGACTTAACTGAAACGTACTCTGTCATTAATCCACCTCCTGATCCCCTCACCCGTCAAAAAATAGACCAGCCCATATCGGTTGGAGTACGTTGCCTAGACGGTGTTTTAACATGTGGCAGGGGTCAAAGGATGGGTATATTTGCAGCAGCTGGCGGAGGAAAATCCACTCTTTTAGGAATGATTGCCAAACACGCAAAAGCAGATGTAAATGTCATCTCGTTAATTGGGGAGCGGGGAAGAGAGGTAAGAGAATTTTTAGAAAATGATTTAGGACCTGAGGGGATGAAACGCTCGGTGATTATAGTCTCAACTTCAGATCAAGCAGCTCAACTGCGTTTAAATGCAGCTTATGTAGGCACAGCGATTGCCGAGTATTTCCGAGCCCAGGGTAAAACAGTAATCCTTATGATGGACTCGGTTACTCGTTATGCAAGAGCTCTGAGAGAAATAGGTCTAGCGGCGGGGGAACCCCCTGCCAGGGCCGGCTTTACCCCTTCTGTCTTTGCCACACTGCCACGACTTTTGGAGCGCTCAGGAAATTCCGATGTAGGCTCAATCACTGCTTTTTATACGGTTCTTGTGGCAGGAGATGATATGAATGAACCAGTGGCAGATGAAGTAAGGTCTATTCTTGATGGTCACATCATCCTTTCCAGTGAGCTTGCAAGACAATACCATTACCCAGCTATAGATGTTTTATCCTCCATTAGCAGGATTCTTCCTCAGATTGTAGACAAAGAACATCTTCAGCTGATTGGAAAAATTAGAGAAGTACTTGCTAATTATAAGAAAAACGAATTATTGATACGTATTGGAGAATACAAACCTGGCTCTGATAAAAATGCAGACTTTGCTATTAAATATATCGACAAGGTGAATAGATTTCTTAAACAACAAGTGGATGAGACTTCTAGTTTTGAAGAAACTCTTCAACAATTAAAAGCACTGTTTCGCTAACTTTAAGAGATGCTTATTATGGGAAAACCAGAATATCCATTAGAACAAATTACCCTAATTAAGCAGAAAAAGCTTGAAGAAGCCGAGAGGGTTCTTCAAGAGAGAAAAAACCTGCTTGAAAAAGAGAAAACAAAGCTTTTTGACCTTGAAAAGGACCGAGATAAAGTAAAAGAACATAGGGATGAAAAACTTAAACAACTTAGAGAAAAGTTAGACGAAGGGACCTCCACCGATAAAATACAGCAAATGCGTCTCTACATGAAAGAGGTAGATGAAAAACTAAGACTGAAAGAGTCTAAGGTAAAAGAACAAAAAAAAATTGTCGATGCCGCTGAAAAAAAAGTTGAAGAAGCACGCCAAGAAATGATAAAGCGACAACAAGATACAGAAAAAATGCGACTACATAAAAAAGAATGGGAAAAAGAAGTGAAAGCGGCAGAAGAACACCTTGAGTCACTCGAAATGGATGAAACAGGCTCGGCTATGTTTTCTCGCAGAAGAGCAAAAAAGCCCTTAACATAAACTATAGACGCTAATCTTTCAGGAGTAGCATATGTCTGACATTACCCCTATTCAAGGTCCGTTAGGACCAAAAGATGATGCTGCTAAAAAGGATCCCAAAAAAATTGGGACGCCAGAAAAATTTAAAGAAAACTACAGGATTCAGGCTATTGGGGAAACAGATGCAGGGCCTCAAAAAAAACGAAAAAGAAAAGAGGAGTCCGAAGAAGACTCTTTAGCAGAAGCAATATCCCCACTTACTCCTTCTTCTCCCAAATCTCTAACCGCTTCCCCCTATGAAGTGCAGCCCGCAAGTAAAAAAATAAGCTCTGTAGAGGGGCCTCAACCTGCTGCATCAGCCGCCCCTACCAGCTATAGTCAATCGTATGCTACCTCTTCAGGTCCTATGGCAACAGAGGAGTCTATGACCGTTTCTATATCTTCTACCCCTTTATCCTCTACCCCTTCATCAAGTACCTCTACCCCCTCAGCAGCTCCTAGTTCAGGGTCTATTCCTCTCTCCGAAGATGATTACACTCTCGACACTTTTTCTGAAGATTATTTTTCTTTTACTCCAGCTCCTACCTACCCCCAAACTCAACAAACAACTTCCTATCCTGAAACCTATACTTATGAAAACACATCTTCTGAGGAGCAGACAACACCACCCTCCGCTCAAACTAACCCCGCCCCTGTATCTGCTAAGAAAAAAATACCTTTGCCCTTAGAAAAAAATGCTAACCCCCTTAACTCCTCTACAGAAGCTATACCATCTTCTGCAGAAGAAGCAGCTTCTGGTTCACCATGGACAGCCAAAAAAAAAGGCTCTCAAGACCCAAAGCCTTCCCAAGTAGCCATAGACCAGCAAACTGAAACTTCTTCTCCCCTTCAAATGCAATCCTCTTCCCCTCCAATCACTGCTCCACCCAAAGAGTCCTCTGCTGAAGAATTAGGGCTGTCCTGGGAGGGTGATGTTCAACCCAGTTCTGCATTATCTTCTGAAGGATCTAACGAAGAAAAAAAAGATAAAGAAGGGAAAAAAAATGTTGAAGAAGTATCCTCTTCTTCTCAGCAAGGACCCGTTACTCCTTTTAGTTTAGAAACAGGTTCTACCCAAGCAGCTCCTCCACCCTACACAACCTTTAGTGCTGCTATGCTGGAAATGTTTGATAAAATGGTTGGCACTATTACTGTGTTACAAGAATCTTCTGGAGAGAGAAAAACATCGATTACCCTTACCTCTCCAAATTTTAGCTCCTCAGTATTTTATGGAGCTGAGATTGTCATCGAAGAAGATCTCCATCTGGCCCCAGGACAATATAATATAAAATTAA
>JBEIFG010000089.1:0-7448 GCA_040382555.1 Chlamydiales bacterium
AGAGTTTCGTGCAATTTAGTTTTATTTAAATTCATTATAGCTATGAATTCTACGTAGCCATCCCTTAATCCACTTTCCTTCTTTATCTGGGTCTGGTGAATTATGCACGCGAGTTCGTAAGAGGTTTTCAGCAGTTAATACAAAATCTTCTACTATATTCGCACTTTCTTCTTGAGATAACTTTTCTAGTACTTGAAGAAGTCCCCAGCCTTGGCCCTTATACCTTTCTGTCAATGATAATCCTGAACCCTTAAAGTTAATATAGTCTATAAGAGCATAGCTTCCATTTGGTGTATCAATAAGTTTTTCAATGATGTCTAAGAATTTTAATTTTTGTGAATAGGTTGATGTTTGTTCGATGATTTGATAAAGCATATTTGGGATTTTTTGTATCAAAAATGCCCCTTGCAAATCCATTGTCTGGATTAGCCACTTTTTAAGTTCAATTACTTCTTTCGAAGTTTGATTTTGCATATATTCCATTCTATTTTTCCACGGACAATGATCTGCTTTTCTAATCCAATCAGGAATTTCTTTTCCTTGAGATTGAACAAATTCAAGATAAGAGGGAAAATTTTCCTCAAAAGGGCTATCGATATCCGCAGGATGCCATGTAAAATGGCCAATTCCAAGTGATATGAAATCTTCGTTGGGATTCCAATAGATAATGTTATCCATCGAAGAGCCAGTTTCATTTTGCCATACCTTTTTAGAAATTTTTTCAATCCTTTTATTATCAAGATGAATAAGGGTAGAATAAATAGATAGTTCTCTTGAAAAAAGAGCATGGGATTCTCTGTCAACCGCTTTTAAGGTATACAGCTCGTTACTAATGCAATACTTCGCTTTAAATTTCAAAATTTTTTCCACGGCATTATTCAAGATTTCTAAAGGAATTATACCTTCCTGCACATCTAGTACTAATTTTTTTTGTAAATCTAGAATGTCTTGATGACTTAGTTCTTTTCCCGTATCCCCATTCAATATCCTTCCACCAAGACATAAAAGGTCAGTTCCTGCAAGAATTGCATGGCGAGCTGCTAAATGCAGGCTGCCCTCATGAAGAATGACTCCTTCCATACATAAGGAATCGGATATAATCAGGCCTTTGAACTTCCATTGCTGGCAAAGAAGATCATGAATGAAACTTTTTGAAGTAGAGGCCACATGGATAGGGTCGATTGCTGGTAAAAAAATATGACTAGTCATTATGGCATCCGATTGGGATGAGAGATAGAAAAAAGGCATTAACTCTAAGGATGAAATCTGAGAAAAGGATTTTAAACAGGTTGGGGTGCCGTAGTGGCAATCAATGTGAGAACCTCCAAGGCCAGGAAAATGCTTTATTACAGCCAGCACATTTTCTTCAGAGTAAGCTTTGAGGTAATTGCTAGCCATTGCAATTACCTTATTAACCGAATTACCATAAGAGCGGTCACCGACAGTAGTATGGTTCGGGTAGCAAAGGATATCAACAACAGGAGAGAAATTAATATGGATACCCACTTCTTTTAACTCTTTAGCTTGAATCTTACCTGATAAATAAGTGATGCTAGGAATGTTGAGGTTGCTTAAGGTAGCATTACTAGGAAAAGAAGAGAATTCATGAGTGAGACGCTGTACTTTGCCTCCTTCTTGATCTAAAGAGAAAAAGAGAGGGGTAGAGGAATATTTTTTATTTTGCTCTGTAAGGCTCAATGTGAGGTTGCGCACTTGATCACGGCTACCTAGTCCATTTGACCAGTTATAAAATATAAATCCTCCGACATGAGTGTTTTTTAAAAAAAAATCTGAGATATCATTGGCGGATTCACCACGAAAGTGAACAATTAAAAGTTGGCCAATTTTTTCCTCTAATGTTAAATCTTGCCATTTGTTAGCAAAAAGATGAAATGAGGGTAAGCAACATAACAAAAAGCCTATGAAAAAATTATTCATTTATTTGCCCTGCGGGTTTAATATGCTTAAATGGATAAATCAAGTAAAAATTACAGAGATTTAAAAGTCATCGAGAAAGATCGCTTTTTGTTAGCTTGGGGTGCATTAGACTGTTTTAAAATTGACCTTTTCTACTTTTTAAGGAAGAATTGGATTGAAAAATAACCACACATGCTAAATAACTATTCTGAAATCAAATGAATTAGGTGCTTCATGAAAGGATTAGAGTCAGGTAAGGACAAAGTAAAAAAAATTTGTGAGGTCCTTAAGCGAGAAACATTAGAGCCAGCAAAGCGTGAGGCCGATGAGATCATTCAAAAAGCCGAGGAGCAAGCTAAAAAAATTATTGCAGATGCACAGCAAAAAGCCATGGCTCTTGAGGAGCTTGCAAAGCAAGAAATGAATAAAGAGAAGAATGTATTTCAATCTTCTCTTCATCAAGCTTGTAGGCAGTCTTTCGAAAAGTTAAAACAAGAAATCGAAAATCATCTTTTTAATACCGAACTTAATTCTTTACTTAGCAAGTCTACCAGTGATCCTAAAATCATTTCCCAATTACTTACCGCAGTTATGAACGCGATTGAGAAAGAAGGAGTTGATACAGATATTTCTGCTTATGTTTCATCGCAAGTTTCCGCTGAAGAGATCAATACGCTTCTATCTAAAAATATCCTTGCAAGGCTAAAGGAACATAGCGTAACTATAGGAACTATTAGTGGTGGTGCTGTCGTTAAACTAAATAAGGATAATATTAGTTTAGATGTGTCCGACGCCGCTCTAAAAGAGCTTGTTTCTAAATATATTCGAAAAGATTTTCGTCAGATGCTTTTTACATCCAATATATAGAAAATTTTATTAGTTGAAATATGTCAAGATATTACTACATAGCATCTTCTTTTCCTTCTCTGGAATTTCCTTCTATTCCGGAGATCTCTTTTATTGATCTTAAAGAAAGTTTAAAGTTCAATCTCTCGACCAAAGATTACCGCAGTGTGCAAGCGCTAAGATTATTTGTGGATATAAGCAATATTCGACCACTGTTACTGGAAGAAGAGGTTGATACCAGAGGGAATTTGACAGAAAAAGAACTCGATGAAGCCTTGCTTGTACAGGATTTTTTACCTCAGTATGTCTTCGATTACTTAAACAAGTATGAAACCTTGGCTGAAAAATTAAAGCATTTTCCAGAATTATTGGCTGCTTTTTTTAAAGAGCAGATTCGTGAAGAGAGAGGTTTTTTACGAGAGTACTTCTTGTTTGAGCGGGAGTGGCGTTTAGTTATTCTTGCATTAAGAGCAAAAGTGGCCGGTCGGGATATTGTAAAGGAGCTGCAATTCGAAGATTTTACAGATCCTTTGGTATCTTTAATTCTTGCACAAAAAGATGCTGATCAATTCGATCCGCCAGAAGATTATAAAGAATTAAAGGAAAAATTCCTCTCATGTGGACCAGATCCATGGCAACAGCATAAAATGATTGCCGCATATAGATATGAAAAAATTCAAGAGATGATCCAAGGGGATCAATTTTCTATGGATTTTATTTTAGCTTACCTAGCTCAGCTTTTTATAGTAGAATACTGGAATGAGTTAGATGAGCAACGAGGTATAGTTATCTTAGATACATTTAAATCAAGTTAGTAGCACGAAACCCCTAAGGTTAGGACAATGAATGATCAGTCTAATTATCAAGTGAACAATAAAGCCAAAGGTAAAGTGATACGCGCCTTCGGAAACCTTCTCCAAGTTGAGTTTGAAGGGAGTATTCGTCAGGGTGAAGTTTGTATGGTAAAGCTGCGGTCAGGGGAATCTCTAAAGGCTGAGGTTATAGAGATTGTGGGAAATGTAGCAAAAATACAAGTCTTCGAAGACACAAGAGGCGTAACTTTAGGTACTTTGGTTGAGTTTGAAACACACCTTTTAGAAGCAGAGCTAGGCCCTGGTCTTCTGACCTCGATTTTGGACGGTCTTCAAAATCCCCTAGAAAGCATTGCTAAAGCCACCGGTCTTTTTTTATCTAGGGGAGTATACCTAGCACCACTCGACAGAGCTAAACACTGGGATTTTGTTCCTCAAGCTAAAGTGGGCGATAGATTAAAAAGAGGAGATGTCCTTGGATATACTATGGAAGGTCGCTTTCACCATAAAATCATGGTTCCTTTTAGCTTCTATGGTAGTGTCACACTTACTTGGGTTATAAAACCAGGTTCTTATGATATTGATACTATCGTCGCCAAAGGTAATGATGAATCTGGAACAGAATACCAATTTTCAATGGTCCAAAGATGGCCCGTAAAGATCCCTTTGATTGAGGGTGAGAAGATAAAAGCTACTAAAATGATGGATACAGGGATGAGAATCCTTGATACCCAATTTCCTATTTTAAAGGGTGGAACATTCTGCTCTCCTGGACCTTTTGGAGCCGGTAAAACAGTTCTGCAGCATCATCTTTCAAAGTACTCTTCTGTAGATTTGGTAGTTATTGTTGCTTGCGGAGAGAGGGCAGGTGAAGTTGTTGAAGTTTTAAGAACATTCCCTCATTTGATAGATCCGCATACCAATGAATCCTTAATGCACCGAACTGTAATTATCTGTAATACCTCCTCTATGCCTGTGGCCGCTAGGGAAGCTTCTATTTACATGGGAGCCACAATTGCTGAATACTACAGACAAATGGGGCTAGATGTTCTTCTTCTAGCTGACTCAACCTCTCGCTGGGCTCAGGCTATGAGGGAAATGTCGGGTCGTTTAGAAGAGATCCCCGGCGAAGAAGCATTTCCTGCCTATCTTTCATCAAGAATTGCTGCTTTTTACGAAAGAGCAGGAGTGATAGAACTTCCTGGTGGAGCGACGGGTTCGCTAACAATAGGAGGAGCTGTTTCCCCTGCAGGTGGTAACTTCGAAGAGCCTGTTACACAAGCTACTCTTTCGGTGGTAGGCGCGTTCCATGGTTTGTCAAGAGCGCGATCAGATGCTAGAAGATACCCGGCTATAGACCCCCTTATTTCATGGACTAAATATCTAGATGATGTGGCCAAGGATATGAATCCTTTAGTTCCTGGCTGGGGCAAAATGATTAAGCATGCATCGAAGCTATTAGTCAGTGGAGATGATATTGGAAAACGGATGGAAGTCGTTGGAGAAGAGGGTGTTTCCTTAGAGGATATGGTGTCTTACCTAAAGTCAGAGCTGTATGAATTCTCTTATCTTCAGCAAAATGCTTTTGATAAAGAAGATTGCTATTGTCCGTTAGACAGACAAATGGTTTTGTTTTCTCTTATTAATAAAATTTTCGATACGTCATTTAATTTTACAACACACGATGAAGCAAGAAGCTTTTTCTTGGATTTGCAAAACGAAATTAAGAATATGAACTTTATGCCTTATAAGTCTGATAGATATAATCAGGCTATAAGCAACATAGAGCAGAGATTAGATAAAGCAGTTAAGCATAATCAAGAGATTCAGATGAAGGGGAGTAAATGAAAAAGGTATACGATAGAATAGTAGATATGCGCGGAAATCTAGTCACCGTGCATGCGCAAAATGTCTGTCTCGGTGAACTTGCGAAAATTCAAAAGAAAGATGGAAGAACTTTGTATGCTTCTGTGCTCAGAATCGAGGGAGATAAGGTGACACTTCAATCTTTCGAAAATACTCGTGGAATAGCTACTGATGATCAAGTGATATTTTTAGGTCATCAGATGCAGGCAATATGCTCAGACGCTCTTCTGGGAAGAAGATTGAATGGTGCTGGAGAGCCTATCGACAATGGTCCTGCAGTGATTGGTGATTCTATTGAAATAGGTTCCCCTTCTTTTAATCCTGTAAAACGGATTGTACCAAGAGATCTAGTTCGAACAAATATCCCGATGATCGATGTTTTTAATTGTCTTGTGAAATCTCAGAAGATCCCTATATTTTCAATAGCTGGAGAGCCTTATAATGCTCTTTTAATGAGAATTGCCAATCAAACTAATGCTGATATTGTGATTATTGGTGGAATGGGTCTTAGATTTGATGATTACCAAGCTTTTATTGATAATGCTGAGAAGTCTGGATCCCTCGACAAAACCATTATGTTTATCCATAAAGCAACAGATCCTGCGGTAGAGTGTGTCCTGGTCCCTGACATGGCTCTTGCTTGTGCTGAGCGTTTTGCTGTCAAAGATAAAAACGTATTGGTATTACTCACAGACATGACTTCGTTTGCAGACTCTATCAAAGAGATTATGATTACTATGGACCAGGTCCCTTCTAACAGGGGATATCCCGGATCGCTATATTCTGATCTTGCATCTCGATATGAAAAAGCAGTGGATATTGATGGTAGCGGATCTATTACCATTATATCTGTTACTACTATGCCAGGTGGTGACGTAACTCATCCAATTCCTGATAACACGGGCTATATCACTGAGGGTCAGTTTTATCTTCATGGAGGCAGAATAGACCCTTTTGGATCTTTATCCCGCTTAAAACAGCAGGTGATAGGCTCGGTAACTCGTGAAGATCACGGGGATATCGCAAATGCTCAGATTCGTCTTTATGCAGATTCAAAAAAAGCCAAAGAAAGACAAAGTATGGGTTTTAGACTTTCTAAATGGGATGAAAAACTACTTCATTATGGCAATTTATTTGAAGATAGGATGATGAATTTAGAGGTGAACTATTCTTTAGAAGAAGCATTGGATTTAGGTTGGAAGACCCTGGCTGAATGTTTCGAAAAGCAAGAAGTAGGTATCAAGCAGGCTTTGGTAGACAAATACTGGCCTAAATCTGTCTAATTTTATAAGCACGGTAGTATGGCACAGTTAAAATTAACGAAAACAGAGCTTAGAATCCAACAAGTTAAGCTAGCTCAGCTTTTAAAGTATTTGCCTACTTTGCAGCTAAAAAAAGCAATGCTTCAAGCTGAAGTGAATCTTTGCCAGCAAGAAATTGAGCAGATACAAGCTGAGTTTAATCAGCAGGAGACAGTAGTATCCAGATTTAGTGCTCTATTTTCTGAAAGATCAATACATGACTTTTTTTCAGCTTTAAATGTTACAGAAGTTCGTAAAAGCTATGAAAATATTGCCGGGGTGGATATTCCTCTCTTTGAAGGGGTATCCTTTTCTTCGCCAAACTATATGCTTTTTGATACTCCCATTTGGTATGAATCGGCGATACTTGGTGTGAAAAAATTAATCTCCATACGTGAGCGTGAAAAAATCTCTCAAGAAAAAAAGATGGCTCTTGAAAAAGAACTTCGAGAAGTTTCTATCAGGGTAAATCTTTTTGAAAAAATTATGATTCCTCGAGCTCAGGAAAATATAAAAAAAATTAAGATTTTTTTAGGGGATCAACAATTATCTGCTGTTTCTCAAGCAAAAGTAGCAAAGAAAAAAATAGACCTTAGAAATCAAGAGCTCGAGGTGCAAAGAAAAATATGATCATTGATGTACGTAAGTATCTTGTTTTAGGAACCACAGAAGATCTTGATTTGTTTTTTGAGCGAGCTCAGCAAAA
>JBEIFG010000090.1:0-7440 GCA_040382555.1 Chlamydiales bacterium
ACACATGTCCAGTGTGGTGGTGTCCTTGAACATTAAAGCGTAAGCCTCTACCTTTGACATCTACAAAATTGTGCGGTCCCCACGACCAGAACTTGCTTTGGTGTCCATAAAAGAAACCTACGAGTCCTTTCGCGTCCATGTCTCTGGAGGACCTTGAAATTTTTAGTGGGTCTATTTTCTCTGCCATGTTACCCGTATTTTTTAATATATTCTAATGCGTACTTAACCTTATCACGAGTTAGGTAATCTTTCTGTCCGATGATGGTACTAAATTCAAACACTAGTTTTCTTCCCTCTTTAATCTGTAATCTTTTTCTACCTCTAGGTGTAGTACCAATTCTAAATTTCATACCTAGTGGCAACATATTACCAAACTCTTTTTCTGCTTGTTTCGCTGAAGATTCTGGTGTGTAGTCTGCGTCAATTATTATCATAGCTATTTAATTTCGCATTTATATTTAGGAAACTTAATCACCTCATCGTACCATTTGAAATTGTCAAGGTCTTCGTCCTTCATAGTAACGAGTAAGCTCTGGTATTCCATACCCGTCTCGTAATAGTTGTTAACGAACCAAGCTATCCTTTCCTCATACGTCAAAGCGTCCCAACCGATACCAGGAAAGTTATAGTCGCCTGCCCTAATATATTCGAGATCGGTTTTACAAGCTTCTTCATATTTCGGATGCTTCTTTTCGATATTCTTACAAGGTATACAAATATTTTGTACGTTGAACATAGACATCGTGTGTTCCTTGACTTCGTTACTGCATCTTTGACATTTCATTCTGATTGATTTACTTAGCTAATGTATGGAATTTTCTACAGATAAAAAAATGATTCAAGGCAATTTATTAATACTTTTCAAAAGAGCTTTTTTTCTTTCGGGAGTAAGAACATACTCACTAGAAATTTTGCTTATGAGATCATCCGCATCAAAAGGCTCAGAATTAATTCTTCTTCTCTCTCTTAGCTCATCGATTGTTAATTTACACTCATTAAAATAATCCGTATTTTCTAATTCTAAATTCTTACCATATAGAATGGCTGCTATATCGATTTCACTCAAGTTAAATCTTTCCATGATCTCTTCGCCATGTAACTCTGCGGAATGGTGTAAAGTATAATTGGTACCCCATCCATCAGAACCATGATAATACTCCGTTCTCCTTTCAAGTTTCTCCTCGTTATTTCCTATTAATATCAGATTTCTGGAATTAACTACAGCACCGCCATCGCAGTGGTGAGTCATTTTATAACAATAAACCCCGATTTTTTCAATTACTCCGAATCCACACAAAAATTCTATAGGATCAAGATCTTTAAGTTCATAGTCCCGACGAAACCAAGCATCGGCCAACGCCACGGCATTAACACTCATCTTACCGTCCTTCCAAATAACTTCAACAGATTTTAGGAGATCTTCTTTATCTAAATTTAAACCTTTAAGCTTAACCAACTTTTCTACAAATTGGTCAACTCTGGGTTTTAGAACCTCCCCAGATAAATCTTTTCCGTCCACTAAAAATGTATGGACCTTCTCACACTCCCCTAATTTGACATGAATATATTCGCGTTTACGTTTATAGCTTGGTACCATTACAGATCTATTCGTATCTCTCTTAAGTGAAAACTCTAGCTTCATTTCTTTGTATAACATAGATTTCCCTTTCCTTTTAAAATTCTTTCTATCTCCAACACAAATTACCATAGTTTTTGTTTTTAATTGTTTACTTAGCTAATATATGGAATTTTCTACAAATAAAAAAATGATTCCAAAAATCAACCTATAGGTTAAGTTGGATCAGACTTCCTGGGGTTCCCCGGAGAATCTCAGCTGCCCTCCTTTGGCTTACCCCACAAAAAAAGAGGACTTAAAAGTCCTCTCTTGGTTTTGCCATCTCTTAACCCCTCGGTTTTGCAGCGGCTATATAGTTACGTTCATGTCTACATGAACCATCCGGATTCTAATACCAAAGCCCATTCCTAAAAGAAAATTCGGCATATTCCCTAGATTTTCTAATTTTCTCTTCCTCCTCTATTTCTTTAGCAATCAAATGTCTAACAGAAGCTATCTTGTCGTGAAAGCCTAATGCCATATTCATTTCTTCTAGCTCTTCAAGCTGATCGATCTTTCTTTGAATATGAGGAGGATAGGACTTTTTTTTAGCCTCAACCTCTTCATAGTGCGGGTTCTCACCAAAGTCTACCATTCTTCCTGAGATATCGTCACAATCGCATTCTCCCATTTCTACATATTGTCGTGCTCCTGTTAATTCGCAAGATGAAAGAACTTTTACTGTTTTTCTTTCGTCCCCGCAGTTGTTGCATTTTGCCATTTGATTTAGTTTTATTTGGTTACTTAGCTAATATAGAAAATTCTATTTAAAGGAAAAAATGATTTAAGGCAATTTATTAATAATTTTAATAAGCGATGCTTTTCTTTTTGTAGTAAGAACATACTCGCTAGCAATCTTGCTTATAATCTCATCCGCATCGAAAGGTTCTGAATCGATCCTTCTTTTCTCTATTATCTCTTCCATTGAGAGCTTGCACTCGTTAAAATAATCCGTACCATCTAAGTCCCAATCGTCTAATTCAAGGTTTTCACCTTCTAAGATTTCCTCTATCTTTGATTCTCTTAGAGAGAATCTTTCCATGACCTCGTCGCTATGAAACTCTGCGGAATAGACTAAAGTATAATCGTACATATCTGCGTATCCCTCCTGATCTTCCTGACGCCACTCGGTTTGCTCTTCAAGTTGTTCCTCGTTATTTCCTATTATTATCCGATTTTCCTCTTTCTCGGAGATTGTTCCTGAAATATTTCCAGATTCAATAGACACTCTATAACAATAAACTCCGATTTTTTTAATTGCCCCGAATTTGGTTAGCATCGCTTCACCTTTTCTCGCGTTCTCTTCTTGTGTGTTCTCCATTACTCTAATTTTTATTTGATTACTATTTACCCTCTTTACCCTCTTTGTTCTTCCCAAGATTGATTGTCCCACTGAACATTACCGTGCGGATGACACCAATTCAATTCCGAGTAATCTTTGGATTCTAAGTCCAATATTTCGTTTACCTCTTTTACTGAATTACCAAGGACACCTACATATTTCTCTGCCTCACTTGAGGAGTAGCCCATCTCTTTCAAGTTGCTTAGCTCGTCTAGTTGCTTGTCCATCCATTGGGGATTTTGCCAATTTTGTAATCTTTCGTGGCGTATAATACGAGCTTCCATCTCCTGCATCATCGTGGGAATAAGTGAAGGATCAATATCGAAGTAAAGGTTCGGTTTCTTGTTGTCCTCTCTACTGGCTTCGAATTTTTCGATCTCTCCCATAGCGAGGTTGACCTGAGCTAATGCTCGTTTTTTATCTTCGATTGTCTTAGCATCGTTCCATTGGAATTCAGCGAGCAACAAATCATCTGCTAATTTTTGCTCTTTTAGTTCTTGAGCGTTTGCTCCATGTGGGTTTCTGTGATCTCTCATGTGGTTTAGTTTTGGTTACATAGCTAATGTAGAAAATTCTACTTAAAGAAAAAAATGATTTACAAAATTATTTCCTCAACCAAGCTAGATCGACGATCCGCTATATACATTTGATTATCTTCGTAGATCTCATCCTCTGTAACTTCCTCTCCCTCTTCTAATCCATCTCCGTAAGCAAGCACATCTCCTATAAGTACACCTCGTGAAAGCCAAACATCCGAGTATCCCGGTCCACCAATAGTTAACTCGAGAAGATATGCAAGATCATCGTTTTCAGCTTCTATCCCGTAAAGCTCTTCGTAGACCTCTTCCGGTGAATCATCACCGTTCTGGAACCAATCTTCATTTGATAGTTCTTTTATTCTCGCTAGTATATCCTTATCTTCCATATAGCTAATGTATGGATTTTTCTACAAATAAAAAAATGATTTCCTGATCAAATCACCTGGGGTTCCCCAGGAACCGCGAATCAAGAATCACAAAAAACCTTAGCCCACAAAAAAGCCTGGGTGATTCACCCAGGCCGCAGCGGACAGGTTCCGCCTAATTGTAAGGATCCAAATCTGGATTCGGGATAAGTCCCCAGCTCTTTTCTGCGCCGGGTAGACTAGTTAGTTGAAGCTCCTCTATCGAGCTTTTAAGGTGTTCTAAAGCACCTATGTAATTGCCAGCAATGATAAGATCGTCTACCTCTTCTGCAGTGTCTTCAGGGATGTCAACAACGTATACTACTGCGTGTCTGTGACGGTTAGCTCCTGCTCTAAGGTTTAGAATCACGGCTTGATGAGAGTGTTCTCCCTCGGTTGGGTCTCCTTTAATGAAGCTTTCGATTCCGTGGGCATCTGCAATTCCAAAATATTTCATAGTTCTGTTTGTTTGATAATGCTAATGTAGAAAACTCTATCTAAATAAAAAAATGATTCTTGGTATTATTAATTACTACGCACGTACACGCAAGGCCTCCAGGGAGGGTCCCCACTTATCTTAAGAGGGCTTTTAGTTCCATCAACGATAACTCTTGAGCTACGATGATATCAGATATTCTCTTATTCGCTGAGATATCATAGCTTAAACGAAGGTTGTGTATTAGTTCCTCACAATTTGCTGCTGCAGTAGCGATCCTTTGGTTCAATTCTTCTTGTGGTGTTACTTCCACCTCTTTTGCTTTAGGAGACATATTATTTGTTTTAATTGGTTAAGACAAATATAGAAAATTCTACTTGATTAAAAAAATGATTTATTTACACGCATTCTCTAAATATTTCATTTCTTTTTCGGATAACTTATCAAAAGACTCCTTCAACTTAAGAGCTTCTTTAAATTTTTTATTTTTCTTAAGCTTCTTTATTTTTTTATCTACACAATAATTTTCGTCGAAAAAATTCTTTCCAAGATGCTTTAGTCCATCTAGGATATCCTTATTTTTTATCTCTATTATGGCTATCCTATATGTATATTTACATCCATAATATCCATACTCATCTAACTCTTCTTTAATGATTCCTTGTATCTCTTCTAATGTTTTGGATTTTTCCAATAGTTTTTCTGTTTCGTCAAAATCAATATCGAAAAAATTGAAGGCATAAGTGCCTACTAAAGATTTAAGATGAAATAAAAAATCTGGGTCGGAAGGAGAAAGATCAGTGACTCCGAAGCTTATTAAATCTTCATATTGTAAATTATCAATTCCCCCAAATTCGTGAGTTCCCTCAACTACTACTAAATTAATTTTTTTCACAATATTTATTTAATTGGTTAACACAAATATAGAAAATTCTACATAAAGAAAAAAATGATTCCTAAATATCTTTAACTAATATTAGAAAACGCTTGTTCTCGTGGAGTGAAATAAACCATCCGCAATTAAGATAGAAATAGAATAGAGTTGATCCACCTTGTGTTTCGTCTATGTCTCCTCCTCTCATATGCTTAACCATTCCTGGTGTCCAATAAAGTCTAGGTGAGAAGTGTCTTCCTCCTAAGAACAGCTTGTTACCTTTAACGTAGTATTTAGAACCTAATATAGCTAGCTCTTCGATCTTTGGTATTCTCCATCCATCAACGCAAAGCTTCTTAGATTCATCGAATGTTATACTTTCCCTATGAGATAAGTCATATTCTAAATTACCTATCGTTACTTTCGTTTTCATGTAGGTCATTTATTAAGTATTATTGAAGCAATAACTCCAAAAGACTCAATGTATCTAAAAGTCTTTGAGTTAAAACTCAAATCCTCGAGGGGCTCAATTTTACCAATATAAGATTCACGATAAAGACGTACTGTCTTGATTGGTATAAATAAGAAGAAAAGTTTTACCGCTACCACATTAGAGCTAGTGTATCCTCCTCTCTCATAAAAATTGAATGAGCCCTTTTTAACTCTTCTTAATTTTAGTAATTTCATATTATAATTAGTTAAAAGTACCGAACCTTTCGTATATAATTCTCTCTACTCTCTCGGTTTTCTTAAATTGGTCCATGATATCTTCCGCAACTAGGACAAGGTTTTCTTAAGCTTTTTTTAGCTTCTTCATCGTTATTAAAATCCCCGACGTTGGTGAAATAATCTTCCGGATCTATATCACTCTTACCAGACATTTCCATTATCATTTCTAATTCATTGATCATATCTTCGAGATTAAAAATTTTTCCTCCTTTCTTTGCTTGATAAAAATCCATATATTTATATTTTAATTGGTTTATACAAATGTAGAAAATTCTATTAAAAGAAAAAAATGATTCCTTGTATCCAAAACCTGGGGTTCCCCAGAGAATCTCCAGACAGGCCTAAGGTTTACCCCACAAAAAAAGGCTTCCATTAAGGAAGCCTAATCTTTTTACCAACTGACTAGTTAATCAAGGACGTCTCCGATTCCCTTGTCAGAAGTCCCTTTCTCCGGAGAAAGCGATTTGTAAGCTAACCCAAAACCGAAAGAAGCTAGACCTACAATAATTGGATAGTTCTCAAATACGAGAGCGATCCCGATTACAGCTAAAATTGAAATGATTAAATTGTAAGTCTTCATATTCTTTACTTTTGGTTTGTCGTCTGGAACCATACCAGACTCATCATATCATCTCTCTGGTGATAATTAACAAGACCTGATTGGGTTGCTTAGCTAATGTAGAAACTTCTATTTAATTAAAAAAATGATTTCATAATTTTCTTGGTGCTGATTTAGGAGAACATCCAAGCCAGAAGTTAAACGAGAAAGCGCTTATTCTGTGCTTAGGTACTTTGAACTCTTTCATCGTATCCTCTAATATTTTTTCCATTACTTCGTGTGGACATTCGTAATCCATAAAAGGAATTACTTTTTGTCCAAACTCGTTGGTCTCGGCTTTAGCCATTAATTCATCAAAGTCACCCGGAGGTGTACTCACAGCAAAAGCTCTTCTAAAGAGCTCGTGCATTATTTCTTCGTCGTTGTTCTTTCTTTTCGCCATATCTAATCTATCCAAATTTCCTGCGAACTTGATACAGAGCGCCATGATCCTTTTTCTAGATCGTAGTAAGCTGTTTGATCGCCCGAAACTTTTCCACCTTTTGGTTGGTGGATGCTAGGAACTCGACTAAGGTCTAATGTTCCGATTGCTTCTCGAAGGTCTCCTCCTACTTTTCTAAAGTAAAACTTTAACGAACCAGTTTTTAGTTTCGTCTTAAGATCCGCGTGACTGATTTTTGTTTTTGATGCCATATCTTTAATTGATTTACTTAGCTAATGTAGAAATTTTATTTTGAGTAAAAAAATGATTTTGGAAACTTTATAGAAACCCGAGAAGACAAATCTCTCCTCGGGTTACCTTTTAACCAATTAATCGTCATCTTCGTCGTTTTCACCCGAAAGTTTTTCTAAAAGGTCCCGGAGCTCTTTAGGCATGTCCGAAGCGTCAATGATTCCACCTAAGATTGGATTTCCTTCTTTGTCCTTACCGATTTCCTTACT
>JBEIFG010000091.1:0-7427 GCA_040382555.1 Chlamydiales bacterium
GCTCCTCTTCAAGTAGGTTCTGTGATTTCTGTGGAAGGCGAGGTGGTAGCTTCCTCATCAGATCTTAAGTATGAGTTGATACACCCGAATATTGATGTCATGGTGGAGGTTTATGATGCACCTCCATTGGAGTACTATAAACCTAAAATTAACGCAGATTTAGAATTTATTATAGATCATCGCCCCATTGCGCTGCGTAATAGAGAAATTGCATCGGTATTTAGGATACAGGCTTCCATTGCACATGCTTATAGGCTCTATATGCATGACCGCATCCAGGCGATAGAATATTTTGCACCTAACCTCATTGGAGCATCTTCAGAAGGTGGCTCGGAGTTCTTTTCTGTAGATTATTTTGGTCATACAGCTACCCTTGCTCAAAGTAGTCAGCTCTATAAACAAATTATGGTAGGAGTAAATGAGAGGGTATACGCTCTAATGCCTTTTTTTAGAGCTGAAAAGTCCAATACCACAAGACACCTTACGGAAGGAAAACAACTAGAATTTGAAATGGGTTTTTTTGAGGATTGGAAAGAAATACTCGATGTTCAGGAAGGGTGTATAAAATATATTGTGGAATATCTTCATACTCACAACCCATCGGATATTGATACCTTAGGTGGAAGTATAATTGCTGCCCCTAAAGATGTTCCTATACCCAGGCTTTCCTTTAAAGAAGCTCAGGAAATTTACTATCAAAGGACGGGGGTGGATGAAAGAGATGAGCCTGATCTAAGCCCGGCAGCGGAAAGAGAACTTTGTAAATATGCGAAGGAATCTTTTGGAACCGATTTGGTTTTTGTGATTGATTGGAAGACAGAAAAAAGACCTTTTTACGCCTACCCAAAACCAGATTGTCCAGAGCTAACAAATACTTTTGATCTACTCTGTGCAGGCACAGAAATTACTTCAGGAGGGCAGCGAAGACATACTTATGCTTCGATGTTAGAAGGTCTTGCCATGAAGGAGATGGATCCAAGGAATTTTGAAGACTATCTAAGCATTTTTAAATATGGTATGCCTCCTCATGGTGGTTTTGGCATGGGCCTTGAGCGCTTAACCATGACACTTTTGCGTTTAAAAAATATTAGAGAGACCTCTCTTTTCCCTTCAGATCCTAAGAGGATTGCAGGTCATAGATTAAAAGCCAAAATCTTCTTTGGAGAAGAAAACATACGCAATGAAATGATCCGTTTACTCAAAGATCATGATATGCCCTATACCCATATGATGCATGAATCTACCCCTACCTCTCTTGACTCAGCTAGAGCTCGAGGCATAGATTTAACATCTGGGGTAAAATCAATCATCCTTAAGGGGAAGAAAACAAAGAAAAATTACCAATTCAATATGTTAGCCCATACTAAACTGGATATGAAGGCAGTAGCCGAGGCTGTCGGCGAAAAATGTGAATTCGAGACTCCAGAATTGCTTCTGGAAAGGTTCGGTTTGCAGATAGGTGGAGTTCCTCCCTTTGGGTCCCTGCTGGGATTAGATACTTATTTTGATCATCACATTGCTAAAATGGAGGATATTGCATTCAACTGCGGTCTTCGCAGCGAATCTATTCTCATGAAATCAAAAGATTTAATAGAGCTTGTGAATCCAAAGATCGGAGATTTCTCGAAAGAGGAGTAAATGGAGTATTTGGCCCCATCCCTACAAGGGAATGGGGCTTTTTTACTAGATGTCTTTAATTTTAAAAATTTTTCTAAATACTAATGTCATAGCAATGACAATCAGGCCACCGATCGTTGTTAAAACGATTCTTTTAACTGCAATGATATCTGTTTGGTTCCCAAGTAAAAAGGTGATAAAAAGAACAAAGAGTTCTATAAATAAAACCTTGGCTATATACATAAAGTTAAAAAAGAAAATGAAAAATAGAAAAAATAATAAAATTGATAATTGGAGCCAGAAAAATTCAGGCTCTAAATAGTTAAAGATAAAAACCATGATTACCGCAGCAAGAATGCAGGCAATCATTCGTTTAAATGAGGTCTTAATGGTGTCTTGAGATGACCCTGCTATAACGACGAGGGTGGTAAGTTCGATCCAGTATATTTTGGGTAAGTAGTAGTGAATAGATAAAAGATAGCTAATTAACCAAGCAATCATCAAAGAGCTTACCGCAATACAAGCAGTGATGTGATTATTTTTGAGTCTCGCTGAAGACAGGGTATTTTCTTTTTTCTTGTCGAATTGAAATTCAAAGAGTAGGTAAAAGCAAATAAATCCAGCGATGACCATTAAGCAATTGATTAAGTATTGCATTCCTTCTGTTAGATCGAATGGAACCATGGTAAAAACTAAAAAAGTAATCGATCCGGTCACAAAGATGGAGGAAATTTGCCGAGTTTTAGGTAAATAGAAAGCAAGACCTGCATAGATAATTACCAGTAACTTGGAGTAATCCGTAAGATAATATCCTGATATTCCCCCTCCGATAATCGATAGACCTACCACAAAACTGCCAGTAGTAATATGATGAAGGTGCTTAAACTGGATAGAAAATGTGGCGGAACATGACATGGCTGCGGTATAGAAGGCCACAAGTAAAGAGGTATTCGAAGAGCCTGTAAAAAAAAATGCTAAAATGACAGCTACGCAAAAGACTGTAATCTTAAATGCCTCTTTTGCATAGGATAAATACTGTACTTTCTGCATAGGGGGGCTCTTTTAAAAAAAGGGTTCTCTATTTTATTGCATAACTTTTTAAGTATATTTGAGCTACATAAAAATAGAGCTGCTTTTTTAATTTTTTTAGAAGGTAAAATGAAACTCCTTACAAAAACTCTTTTGCTTTGTGCCTTATCTAGTTTTTGTCTTTTTATATTTCTTGTGGGATATCAGCGATATCGGGAGATTCAAGATTTTATTGCCTATCCTAGAAGGGGAGATTTGTATCCGCTCAAAGAATCAAAGCTTCATTTACATAAATCGATACACTCAGGGCCAAGTGTGGTTTTTGAATCTGGATTAGGTTGCATGAGTGCAGACTGGGATCTTGTCACTCCTTTAGTGGATGCATTTGCAAGCGTGGTAACGTATGATAGGGCGGGAATGGGTTGGAGCCTACCACATCAATCGGCCAGAGAAAGCAGGCAGATGGTCAAGGAGCTTCACGATCTTTTAGAAGCAGCAAATATCCCAAAGCCGTACCTACTTGTGGGGCATTCACTGGGAGGATGCAATGTGCAGCTATTTGCAGCTACTTATCCAAATGAAGTCAGTGGGCTTGTGTTAGTGGATCCCTGCCCTGAAGGGTTATTTGAACATGAGATATTCTGGCCTGTAGAAAAAAGAATGAATAGCCTAAAGAACCACTGGAAAATGTCTCTTTATGCCTATCTTGGGCTCTGCCGCCAGCGTTGCCAAAAAAAAATTCGAACGCTTTATGGCTACCTACCTCAGAGTTTAATGGATAAGCGAATCGCATTGATTTCAAGTGCAAAACATATCAATGCATGGCTTGAAGAATCAGGGTCTCTTTCTACTAGCTTAAAGCAAATACAAAAGATGGACCGATCTAACATGAAGCATATTCCATGCATTCTTCTTTCTGCAAGAGAGCAAACAGATTTAGCCATATTTGGAGTGCAAGCTAGCAGCGAGCAAGAAAAAAATCTTTTTTTTGAGATATGGAACCAAGGTCAGCTTAAGCTACTACACCATTTTGAGGTAGCCACACATATCATAGTAGATAACTCAGATCATATGATCTTATGGCAAAGACCTGATGCGATTGCAAGCGCAATTTTAAAGATGATTGAGCAAACAGCAATACATAGTTCACTTTAATGAATAGGGATAAATGATCTCACTTGATTTGGACTGTGATTCAAAGGCAGAGCTTCAGTGATTGGCCATTTTGTGGGTGCTGGATCGGACCAATTCCCACCGGCACTCCAAACGATTAAAGCTATATCGTAATCTGGACTTGGTAGCAAAGCTCGATCTACCATTATAAAAAATTTGCTTCCAATGGATTGAAAAATCAACCCTTGGTTTTTTTGCACTCCTGGTAAAATGCTGTTAGCTAATTCATCAAAAAAGTTAATCATGTCCCCTTGTAGGTCTCGCTGGTAGGTAATCATACTTTGAATTTTTTTATTTAAATAGATAGGGGGGAGAACCCAAAAACTAAGCTTGTCTGCCCCTTGCTTTTTTAATGGATCATGAAAAAGAATCATGAAATCAAATCCGCCTGACCGTGCAAGCACTGGATGGCCTGCTTCGATTTCAAAATACCAAAATAAAGGATCTTTTGTGTACTTTAAGCTTTTTAGATATGTGTGGGCAGCGGAGCTTGCCACCTCTTTGAGGGACTTAAGTTGGAAAAAGTCCTCGACAGTGCTTTTCTCCACTGAAAAACTACAAGGGTGGGGGAAATATAGATATTGAGTGTTGTAGGAAAAAGGGATTACGGTATCTGCGGGCAGTCGAAACTGATTGGTGATCTGTAAGGAAGAATCATCTAATCTAAGATATTGGACTTGAGTTTGAGGATCTTCTTTTATGGATGAGACTTTTATGAGGGTATCAGAGTTCAGTGAAGAAGGGAGGCTATAAAGAGATTCGGCACCGGCCTCATAGGTTTGTTGCTTTAAAACTATAGCCTGCTCCGGCGGGGGAAGAGATGGCTCTTTCCATTCTACATTGTCTAGTGAAATCATAACGCTGCCGAAGGGAGGTATCGCATTTATATTGATGCAGTCATTTTGCAACTTTAACTCTATGGGATGAGTTGCAAAAAGGACGGAGGCAAAAGAGCAGTGAAGATAGGGGGATAAGTCCATAGAGAAGGTATGAGTGGCAGCCGATAAATTATGCAATACAAGCGCTGAGTGTTGTTCTGAGCGAATAAAGTGACTGTAGATATAAGGATCTTGTACCTCTATAGATTTTATATCTCCTTGAGCTATAAAGGGGTGATTTTTTCGAAAGGAAATAAGTTGTTTATAATAATTTAGTAAGGAAGAGGGGTCCTTTTCTTCTGTCCTTACGTTGTGTCTTCTAAAATCATACGCAAGAGGAATATATTTAGCATTCGATGAAGTAAAACCACCATACCAGCTCGTATCCCAGGGCATAGCAATAAACGCATTAAGCGATAGATACTGCTTTATACCAAGCTCTCCAGTGATCCCCAATTCATCTCCATAGTAAATCATGGGAGCGCCTGGAACAAAAAATAAGATAGAGGCAAGTAGTTTATCTTTAGCGGCTGTGTTTGAAATAATTTTAGCAGCCATCCGGCCACGGTCATGGTTTGAGTTATAAAGAATGGATTTTTTATAATTGATACTTTGATTGAGATGACTATTAAGATAGTTTGGAGTGAATTCAGATAGATTTACCTGCTCAGAGGAGTACATATCTACAAAAAGATCATTCCAAATGAAATCTAACCCTTCTCTATCTTTTCCAAAGAAATCAAAATGTTTAGGAAAGGGGATAATTTCCCCAATCAAAATTTTATCATCTCCGTAGGAGAGAACCACTTCTTTTATTTTTTTTATAAAATTCATTAACAGTGGCTCATGAAAATCACCCTGCCCATCAAAAAATAAATAGTGTACGGCATCTAACCGAAACCCGTCGATCCCTTTTTTCATCCAAAAATTAGCTACAGAAAGGATGTATTCTTGTACTTCTATATTGTTATAATTTAAAAAAGGCATATCCCAAAATAATGCATAGTAGTATCCCCCACTTTCTAGTTTAAACCAACCATTGGAATCTACCCCTTCACCGTAGGATTGCCAGCGGGTGCTTGGTATTTCATCTCGAATAATAAAGTAGTTGTAGTATGGACTTTTTTTTCCATTTCTTTGCACATCCAAAAGCCAGGGATGTTGAGAATCTACTCCAATGGTGATGAAGTCTAAAATGATTTTAAGCTGCCTTTTATGGGCAGATTCTACGAGCTCTTGAAAGTCATTCAAGCTACCATATTCAGGATCGATTTCTTTTAATTGGGTAGACTCATACCCTCTATCCTGTCTTGCGAAGCGCTTAAGACTTTTTCTGGTGAAGGGATTGAGATGATAGCCTTGCTGTGTAATGGGTAATAAATAGATGGCATTCACACCGAGGCTTTCAAGGTAATCTAGCTTTGAGATAAGCCCTTGAAGATCGCCCTTTCCGTCACCATTACTATCCTTAAAGCTTTTAAGGTATACAGAGTAAAAGATGGGGTTATCCAGCCAAGCGGCTTGAATACCACAAGATAGTAAAAGATAACAAACAAGCAACCTGGGTCGAAATTTTAACATGAGGTGTGAAACGTCTTAGGTGGATCTTGATTTACTTCTTAGAGTTTCATAGAGATTTTTTGCAATAGGAGAATATCAAACGCAAGGAGGATTAAGCCATGCTTGCGTTTGATGCGGGCTAAATTAGAAGTCAAATCTGAATCTAATATTTAATCCCATTAAATTGATATTTCTAAAATCTGCGGTTGCTCTTGTAAGTCTGATAGCGGTAAAATCATACCCTGCAGATAAATCTACGTGATATTCATCATTCATAAGGTAAGATCCCCAACCTATACCCATGTAGGCTTCAACCATAGGAACTAGCGACTTGATATCTTCACACCAATTTTTGGGGTTACTTACTTTTGTGGCAGCAGCAGATGCGGAGTTATCTATTTCACCTACGAAAGTGCTGTTGTTAGATCCGTTTGATTGAGAGTACATTAAGCTAACAGCGATATTACTTATAGCTTTAAAGCCCATTCCCAGGAGCCAATTACTTTCAAACCCAAACTTTGGACCTAAATTCCAGCTACTAAGATTGAGATTTCTTGAATAATCCCCTTTGATATAAGAATTATTGCCGTTGAGGGTATAAATATAATCGACATATCCACTGGTGTTATTTTCGTTAGAGATCCACAAAGCCTTTATACCTGTGGTAAAATTTGCCAGTAGTCTTGTGCCGAAATAAAACGGACGGCTCACCAGAACATCTAAATTATCCCATTGTATGTTGACATAACCAGAGGCATCGAGATATCCAGAAATACCGGGATTTCCCTGGGATAGATCCACGTACACTTTTCGAGATCCGCTATTTTTATAGTAAGTATATTGGGTATAGAAGTTCCAGTTATCCATACCCTTCATATTGAATCCCATACCCAATTGAAAACCAGAGGCATAGCCGGAGGTAATTGCAGGGACGTTAGTTCCTCCGAGGGCTGAAGAGAGAATACCGGAAGCTGGAAGGCTTATATTAGAAGCTGCAGATTGAAGCCATTCCCAGTAAATATAATCCACGGTTCCATAGATATCCCAAGAATCTTTTAACTGATAAGATGCAGCTTTTGCATAACCTGCAGGCAGTTGATTTTCTTTAATTTTTTCCCCAGGGCGAAAGGTTGGAGCTTGTGGGGTAGATACAGCATATCCCGAATCAGC
>JBEIFG010000092.1:0-7353 GCA_040382555.1 Chlamydiales bacterium
CAGAATGATGCATTAGTCTTTTATTAACTATTACACCTCTGCGATATAAAGCTTGCTTTAATGCCTTTGTCGCAAGCGCGGCACTTAAACTAGCTCCCATGCTAAGCCCTACTACCTTCCTTGAAAAAAGGTCTAGCACTAATGATATTGATCAAAATAAACCAACAAGCGAAACAAAGGAAGACGGTCACATTCGTTTTTTTAAAAAATAAATTATTAAAAGGAATATTAACAATTAAAAAAGATAAAACCTTTGCTACAGCTTTAGGAAATATTGCTGCCAAAAAAAAGAATTAACTGATATTAAAATCGTCAATTACAAGAAATTGAAGATAAAACCGACCAGCTAATGGATCTATGGTCAAAAAGAATTGAGGATATATCAGCCCCCGATAAACAGCCATTGACTCGGGATGAATGCAAAACTATTGTTGAAAGCGTTTTACTAAATCAACAAGAACTTGTTGCCGAAGCTAGCGTTCACCCAAATAAAACAATTTATAAAAGAGATATCAAAGGTGTAAAATTACCAAGAGCCATACAAATCGACACCGATGGTTCGATCTTTATTCATTTTAATAAAAGTAAAGTAAGAGACAAAGTTATTGGCACGGGTAGTTTAAAAAAAGTACGTTTTGCAGTTAAATTCAATAATATGCAAGTCTATGCCGTTGCAGAAGTTAAGGTTAAAACAAAACAACAGCTAGTTGCACAACAAGAAGAAGGTCAATTTTTACGACTATTAAAAGGAGTGGATGGCGTATCACAAATTGAAAAAGAGGTATTAGTCCAAGGTAAAAAGGGACAAGACAAATTACTTATAATTCAGCCCTACTATAATAGTGGAGATTTGTTTAGCAATATTGACGCAGGATTATTGACCCCGAAGGAGAAACTCCAAATCACCCTAGATCTATTGAAAGGACTTGCATCCATTCATTCAAAAGGTATCATACACTGTGATATGAAACCACAAAATGTATTTCTATCAGAAAATGAACAGGGTAAATTAAGTGCATTTATAGGAGATTTTGGATTATCTACTTTGAATACGGATGATTAGAAAAAAGAAATGATGGCAGGCACCCCTAGTTTTTTTAGCCCAGAATATGCTCAAGCAATTCTTTCATGTGATAGTGAAGAAATAAAGACCGCAACAACTGAAAATTTAGATAGCTGGGCATTGGGAACAACATTACTTATGCTTTATACTCAACAAGAAAATCCTCCATAGCTTGATTCCAAAAAAATAATAAGAAATTTCTAGAAACAATTGCTGGTATTACAGAAATTAATCCTTCTTGGCTTCATACCGTACAGCCCGAAGTTATTAAAAATTTGATTCAAGATCTCATTCGAATCAATACCCAATCAAGATATTCTGCTCAAGAGGCTTTGACCAAGCATGAAAATAATTTAAAAGCACAAATCGATTTGTTATCTAAAAAAACACCCCCTTTTTAAACTAAGTAGCCCATGTTTTAAACCAAAAAGGTTAAATCAAAGAATTATTAAGAATTGAAAATCGAATTTTAATAGCGCTTGAGTACTTAAAGATTATGCATTACAAATAAAGATTCTTTATATGAGTTAAAAAATATTTTCGCCAATAAAGAATATTTTGTAAGGACCCATCTCAAAGAAAATTCACAAGGATATAGGGTGTAGATTAGAAATAGTCAATAATAATGAACTACATATGTTCAAGGAGGCTCTTAAACATAAACGATAAGACCCTTTTAAAAGTATATTAAAAAGTTCTTTGATGCATTTTCTCCACCCTCAGTTACCTTTAATAGAAGCCTCTTCAATTAGGTTTATGTATTCTTGTATTTGTGTTTGGCGACTAAAGCTAAATTGTGCGACTTTTAAACATTCCTCTTGAACACGTCTATATCGCTGCGGATCTTTTAATAGAGATACTGAGGTTTTAGCTAGACCCGGAGTATCGCCTACCTCCACAAGTAGATTTGATTGACCTTTAGAATTTGGATCAACATCAGCCAGGATTTCCTCAAGCCCACCGCAAAGAGTTCCAACTACTGGTATACCACAAGCCATGGCTTCTAAAGCACCAAGACAGAAGCCTTCACTTTTGCTCGTAATCAGGTATAAATCCGCTATAGCTATGTATTGGGGTAGTTTATCATGACTAATTGCGCCCAGAAATAGAATTTGATCCAATAGGTATAGTTCAGATGCTTTTTGTTTCATTTTCTCTAACATTGGACCTGTTCCAATGATCATAAGTTTTGCATTAACGCCTTCTTGACGAATGTTAAAAAAAGTCAGGATAATATCCAGAGGTCTTTTTACATCCCGTAAATTAGATGAATGGGCGATTAGGATTTCTCTATTTAAACCTAAATTTACCCGAAGATTAGACCATCGCAAAGGGTTCCATAAAGATGAGTCAATTGTATTTGAGATAACTTTAGGGGCAATTTTTAGATCAAAAATTTTGTATGCAAGATTTGCAAGTACATAAGATACAGCCGAAACCCCGTCACTCTTCATTAGCGATTCATTGATACGGTAGACTGTTTGATTGTTTTGACCCCATATAGAAACATCCGTACCATGCATAGTCCCTACAACAGATATCTTTTGCCCCTCGCTCCTAAGAACATCTCGAGCAATAATTGCAGCCTCTAACAAACCCGCAATATAATGAACATGAATCACATCTATCTTATGGAAGCGTAAATAGTCTATTAAATCTTTTTTCAGAAGCTCTACCCAATTATCATCGGGCTTAATAGGAGAAGAGGGCAATCTGACTTTTATCAACTGAACCTTTTCCAAATTTCCCCCACTGAAAAAGGAATTTTGTGTTGTGAGCAGCGAAACCGTATGACCGGCTTTTGCTAAGCCTTCTGCTACGACTTGTGCAACTAAACTGCTTCCCCCCATAGACCCTAGACTTAACAGGGCAATCTTTAATGGGCGTAAAGTTCTGATTTCTTGTTGTTCTTTTGGACTATCCAAGGGGTTGTACAAAGATTTTCTTATCATCTCAATACTTCTTATATCGGCACAAAGTCCTTGGGAGGGATGCTGAAAAAAAGGGCTAATTTCCATTATTTTTATTCCTAGACTTTATAGGTTTATCTGTAAATCTATCACCCTTTTTTTTTCTAATTTTATCCTTTAATACTACAAGTTCGTGATCAAAATGTCCTGATTCAATCAATTCCAACAAAGTGTCAGAGATATCTGGCCCCATTTCAATGAAAAACTGCCCGACACTCATTACCCTCTCTTGTGGCATACCACCCGGTTGAAGACGGTCGATTACTTCCCATATTTTGTAAGCCCGCCTTCGGCCTAATTTAAGAGCTCGATCAATCATCTGCTTAAGGATATTTATGCCTTTTCCAAGCGATTTACAAGAGGGGATATGCCCCAAAATCCTCTTAGATTTAACAATCTCTTTGAGAAACTTTCGATAGTATATATTCAGTGTTGGCAGGTGAATTTTTACCTCATTTTGGCATTTTTTAACATCCGCAATATCTGCCTGATGCCATATTTCTTCAAGGCAGCACGCCAAAATCAAGCTTTGGTTTTTTAAAATAGCCAACGTTTTTTTCACATTTTTTTGCACGATGAATTTTCGAATTTCTTTTAGGCATAGCGAGGCGTTAAGGACCTCGGATCTGAGATTTTTATAAGCTTTCGCAAGAGGTTCGGGAAGGCCTGCCCAACCGATTTGCTCTGCTAATTGCCCCTCATTAAGCAGTTGTTCAATGTACTTTCCAGTTAGTTCAAAAACTCTTTTATCTTCAAAACTTGAGATGAAACTCAAAGAGGGGCGCAATACTAACGAAGGTTTGGTTACTTGGGCCCAGTCGTAAACACCCCCAATTTGGGCAAAATAGCTGAGTTCAGATGGGCCTGCCACATAAGCAGCAGTCGGCAATACAAAGTCTTCTACAATTGGTCTAAGTAGGGCACTTGGGACAAATCTTTCAGGCTCCTCCTCTAGTATACGTCTTATATCCTCTTCCTTGAGATTATTGGGAGACCCGCCTGTCTCAAAACCACCATTTTGAGCACGTCTCAATAAAACGCGCAAGCCGTTATCATCAATAAAAAACACATTAAGTCGATTGACTTTTTTCTTAATCAGAACATCATAGCCAAGCGCTTCAAGCTGTGCGTTTGAAGCATCGATTGCAGTCTGTGAAGAGTACGCACCGAAAAGTTCTTTCTCGATAATTTGACGTGTAAGGGCCGTAAAATCTCGATGACTTGGATCCAGGAAAATTAGACCATGCTGATCGGTAAGTTTACCCATCAACCTCACAAAAGCTTGGGTAAATGTACTCTCCTTATTATAGATTAAGCGAAGGTCGGCCATTAAAGACTTTTTTTCAGGAGTATTTGCTACTGATTGATCTAATTCATCAAGGAGTTGTATAATTCTTGATCCAATTTTTAGACCACCCACCGGATATTTATTCATGGCAAACTCCGAATAGTCAGGTTTAAATTTTTTTGTTGAACCAATGATGTTTATCTGCATGACCTCTTTTAAATCGGTATCATAGCTTGCAAGCCAGAATAAAGGCACTACAGACATACCCAGTTTTTCAAGTTTTCTAGCCTGAACAATAACCTCTAATGCCTTAATGAGGGTGTAAAGAGGGCCTCCAAGAATCCCTACCTGTTGCCCCGTGATTATCAAAGTTGTTTTGGGATCTAAAAGTTTAGAGATGTTCTTGTATACTTTTAAATCTTTGCAGCCACGCGCTATTTGTTGGGTTTTAAGAATAGAGACTATTTCTTTACGTGGATAGGTCTGATTATGAATATCTCTTATTACTGTAGATACGCTTCTTTGTCCGAAAAGAATTCCTACGGGATCGTTTGGATCTTGTATTGCGCTTGCAACTCTTGGAATTGCGCGCTTTAGCTTGGCAGTACGTTCAACATCTGAGTGTTTTAATAATTCTTCAAGCGCTCCAGCTCCTTTGCGCGCTTGAACCATATGCCAAGATTCCGGTAAATCATACTTAAGCATATACCTTAAGGAAAATAGCTGGCTACGGTGTGCTAAAATAGCAGCTTTTTTTTCCGCCAAATCCCCTTTAATAACCGTGAGACGGTCTGAGGGAGTTTCGAAAGGGACTATCCCATACATCGCATCTACAGCCCAAGGTGCTAAATTTTGCTGGGGAAAGGCACGAGGATCTGCGGCAAGGTGGTACGCTATTGCTGAAGCTAAACCCAAAGCTAGATGGTGGCCATGAAGAGAATAGAAAAAATCTCGCGAAGATTCAAATCCAAGAATTATTCGTGGCCTATGCTCTCGAATCTTGCGCACAAGTAGCTCAAGCAAAGGTTCTATACCCCATAATTTCAAGGTATCTAATGCTGTCAACGGAACAGAACGATTTTTATCTTTGAATTTTCCCATGTCAGGAAAACCAAGGACGGCAAATCCCTCAATTCCTAATATTTTGACCGATTCTTCTAGCTCATTCAAACGCAGTTTTGCAAGATTTTCCGCGTTACATAAATTACGACCACCACCTCCATCTGTGGCAACTAAAAGTTGAATGCTCCTTTTGGCCTTACTGAGAGCACCAAGGGTGCCCCCTACGAAAGCCTCATCATCTGGATGAGCAAAAATTACCAGTACATCACAACCTGGCTGACCCAACACAGCTATTTTTGCCGTAAGAGTAGGTAAAGGAATATCGGAAAGGAAGATGTTATGATTGGTTGCAATCTTATCAAAAAAAAGGTTTTTCATTCGATCAACTTCTTGTCTTAGCTTCAAGTCGTCAAAACTACACCATTGAGTCATCATTGGACCACAAGCAAGGGGTGTTTTTATCAATTTAAAAATACGCTGGCGATCTAGACAAGCAGAAGCAGTCAGCGCTTTAAATACTTCTGGAATTTCTCGTCTTACTCCGTTTTTTCGAGCTGATACTAAAACATACTCTACAGGGTCCCCCGGATTTCCTTTATCTTGGTAAGCAACAAATTGTTTACTATCAAGTACCATCATTCCTTGATCTTGTAAAATCTTTAGAACAATCGAATGTTCATGTAAGTAGGTAAATTCACTAAACTTGTGTTTTTGGATGGGAATAAACGTGAATATAAGCATCCCCCCTGGCACAAGGGCTGTTGTTAGTTCTTTTAAAGTAAATTGCAGATCTTTAGCAAAGTGAAGCACACCACTTGCAACTATTGTATCAAAACTTTCAGGATTAATGCCCACTAATGAAAGAGGATCATCAATAGAATGCTCAACTAGATGATGAAAAAAAGGACATCTTTCCCTTGCAACCTTGAGCATATTTTTAGAAATATCAATACCAATAACAAAAGCATTAATATCTAAGAAAATTTTCGAAACTTGACCTGTGCCAACCCCTACATCAAGAATTCGCTCATAGGATTTAGGAGGAGCATGTTCGATCAAAGATCTAATTATGTAGTCTGGAGATGACCATCCATATTTCAAGGTATCGCTATCATAGGTTTCAGCCCAGTTATCATAAAAAGCGCTTAACATAATTCTTGCCAACATTCATCTCTTTCCGATCTTTCACATTTTTCTAATGATTGTGAATAAAAGCAATCCCTCTTGTCTTAAGTAACTCTAATTTTAGCTGCCCAAAACGGGTTTGCATCTTTTTATCTTTAAATACATTAATAACCTTTTCTGGCTACTATACTCTCATAAGGTGCAGCTTCAAGTACACTTTCTCTTCGTATTTCACAAGTTCATTAAAAAGCCGAGAACAAAGTTCGCATAGATTGTCTAAACCTTGAAAGGCCAATTCTTCAATAATTGCAGACACCATAAGGGCATAAGAGCTATTTGAGATCATCGTTTTCATCATAGATAACCGATATCATCTTATTGGGATCTTGAACAATACAGCTTTTGTCTATGATTTCCTGTGTAAGCTGTGGAACATCTAAGGGTATCGTTTGTAAAAATAATAAATTTGAAAAAAATATGATGACTGCACAAAAAACTTTTTGATGACTTCTTTATGCGTGCATGTTAATTTTTTATACTTATAAAGACGATAATAAATAAAGATTATTTTTTCACTAAAGTCTAAATAGGTAATGCTATGATTATTTGTTATCCAATTCAGATTTCCTCCCATACTGCATACAAAAAACATATAAATTTCCAATTGCCGGAATTAATGAAGCCCAATTCTGTTATTGCAACCTTTTTCTAGACACTCAGAACATAATCCTTCTACCATCCTTCTTCGAAGTCTGCAGGAGATATATACCCTAAAGTAGAATGAAGCCTTTGTCGGTTATAAAAGACTTCAACATACTCAAAAATTGCAAATTGTCCCTCTTCTC